>JALUXS010000102.1 GCA_027013185.1 Sulfurimonas sp. | reverse complement strand
AATAATTGCAAAAATAAAAATAATAAAAAGCATTACAAAGGCAATAATCAACATTTTATCTTTCAGCCACATGAGTTGATCATGGAGTCCAAAAAGAGCAACAGTAGGAAGTTCTTCAATAAAATAAAAGAAGAAAATGAAACCGACACCTAATGTAGTAAAAGATTTCAGCGTTATTTTAACACCTTCAATCAATTTTTTTAAAGAAAAAAGATTTTTTGTACCCTTTATAGGATCTATCTTTTTAAAATCAGGCATAATCGCTTTAGAAGTAAATAAAAATCCAAATTGTGCTAGTGCTGCAATAACTCCTGATATTGCAACAGCAGTAGCCAAAGGCAGCACCATAAGTAAAAATTCTTTTATTGTTACAATGGCAATATCCATTACAAAAAGTTTATCTAATGGTGTACCTATAAGAGAAAAATAGTATTTAAAAAGAAGAATCATATGCTTTGCCATAAAAGGGAAAAGCATTAATACGCCTAATATGGCAACAAAAAGTGTAAGCACCCCTGAAGCATCCTGGGATTTTGGAACATTACCCTCTTTTCGGGCATCTTCTATCTTCTTGGGGGTGGGTTCTTCTGTTTTTTCCTGATCATCAGCCATATACTATGACCTTTAATCCATTTTCATTGATAAATCAATCCAATTTGCCTGATGAATTAAAGAACCAGAGCTAATAGCATCTACACCTGTTTTTGCATACATTTCAATAGTGTCAAGTGAAATATTACCGCTTGCTTCTAAGAGTGTATAAGGAAAATTTTCATTTCTATATAAAACGACTTCTTCGACCTGAGCAGGAGTCATATTGTCGCACATCACAATATCAGCACCGGCTTGCATAGCTTCCCCAGCTATAAAAAAAGTTTCTGCTTCTACTTCAATCTTAGCAGTAAAAGGAATCACTTTTCTTGCATCCCTTATATAATTACCCAGATTATCAATAGTTTTGAAATGCGTGTCTTTTATCATTAATGAATCATCAAGTCCCATTCTATGATTTACAGCTCCACCACAACGAGTTGCATATTTTTCAAATATTCGTAAAAGAGGACGTGTTTTTCTTGTATCTAAAAGTTTGACATCATAGGGGCTAATAATATCTACATATTTTCGTGTCAATGTTGCAATAGAACTTGCATGTAAAAGCATATCTAGTATTGTTCTCTCACAGCGTAGCAATGTATGAGAACTTCCCTTTAATGTTGCTATAGTTTCTCCACACACAAAAATTTGAGCATCAGATTTTAGCCATGTAATGTCAATGTTTTGTATTTTTGCTAAAGTATTTATATATTTTTCACCGGCAACAACACCATCACTTTTTGCAATTATTTTGGCACTTGCTGCTATGGCTGGCTCAACTAGAGCATATAAATCACCACGTCCGACATCCTCGGCTAATGCTTCATTAACAAATTTTTCTATCATAATGCCAACATTCTCTCTAGTGCAATTTTTGCCCATTTTTGTGTTTTCACATCAACTTCGATTTCATTAATAGGTGCACCATCATCTATTGCTTTTAAGGTAAGGTAAACATCTTCGAGTGTTGTTTCATTCATAGTAGGACATTCCGGTTTTGTAGAACTGAGCACATATGTATTTTTAGAACGTAATCGATTGACCATATTAAATTCTGTTCCAACTGCCACTTTTTGTTCTTCTGGTAGCTCTGTTATATATTTAATAAGTTGGGATGTTGAACCTACAAAATCACTTGCATCACAAATAGCAGGATCACATTCTGGATGTGTTGCTATTAAAATACCCGGAAATTTTTTACGATAAAATGCTATATCTTCTACTGTAAAGAGTTGATGCACAGAACAAAAACCATCATAACATATGATATCTGCCTCTTTTGGATTACCTTCTTGTCCTATAACCATAGATTTCAGCCCCATCTGATTAGCTATATTTTGCCCAAGACATCTATCTGGCACAAAAAGAATTTTTTTACCTTCGGCTAATGCAGTTGTTATGATTTTTTTGGCATTAGAACTTGTACATACAATTCCACCCATTTCACCGACTTTTGCCTTTACATCCGCACTTGAGTTTATATAAGTTATAGGTAAAATATTTTCTTTTGTTATGCCGTTGTCTTCTAAATATTTCACAGAATCATCATAATAAAGAGAATCAATCATTCTAGCCATTGCACAACATGCGATTTTTGGCATTACCACACGCTTATGCGGAGACAAAATTTTAACACCCTGCCCCATAAAAGCGACACCGCAAAAAAGCACATACTCTGCATCATCTGCCATTGTCTTCATTGCCAGTTCCAAAGAGTCTCCCGTAATATCAGCAAGTTCAAATACTTCATCACGCTGATAAAAGTGTGCCACAACCGTTACACTCAGTTTCTCTTTAAGTTCATTAATTCTTTTTTTTAATTCATCATTCGTTAATTGCAAAAAATTATCCTATATTTAGTAATAATGCAATTATATCAAAATATATTTAGCATAGAAACAGTAGAATGTCATCATTAAAATAATTTAAGGTAATTTATGGATTTTTTATTTAATATAAACGCAGAGTTTTACATTATAGCTTATTTAGTAGGCGGTATCCCTTTTGGTCTTTTACTCGCGAAAAAATTTGCAGGTGTTGATATCAAAGCACAAGGTAGTGGAAGCATAGGAGCAACGAATGTATTGCGTGTTGTCAAACAGAGTAATCCT
Organism: Sulfurimonas sp.; assembly: GCA_027013185.1. GTDB lineage: Bacteria > Campylobacterota > Campylobacteria > Campylobacterales > Sulfurimonadaceae > Sulfurimonas. Next base: position 4,787 of record JALUXS010000102.1, on the reverse strand, counting down.
GCATTAGCCAAAAAACTTGGTATTGCTACGCTTATTTTAGATGCACTTAAAGGTGTAACTATTTTAACTGTTGCTTATTTTATGGGTTTGGATGAGTCAGTATTATGGGCGATAGCGGTTCTTGCCGTAATTGGACATTGTTTTTCTCCTTATTTAGGATTTGAGGGAGGCAAAGGTATTGCGACGGGAATGGGAGTTATGTTTTTTATGCTTCCTATTGAGACAACGATTGCTTTAGTTGTTTGGTTGCTTATGGCTAAAACTGTCCGTATTTCTTCTGTTTCATCACTTACAGGTGTACTCGCTTTGCTTATTTCTAGTTTTTTCATTCACCCAAACATGCCTCACGCACCCGTGGTTTTTATAGTATTTATACTCTTTTATAAACATATACCTAATATCATCCGTGTAATCAAGGGTGAAGAAAAAAGAGTCATTTAATTTGAAAATATCTATTGAAGATTTAACCTTTACATGTATAATCGGTATTTTAGATTTTGAGAGGAAAAAAGCTCAAAAAGTTATTATTAATCTTGAAATAGAATATACATTTGATACTGAATTTATTAATTATGCAGAAGTAGTAGATTTAATTAAAACCAATATGAAAAACGAAAAATTTCTTCTTATTGAAGATGCTTTGCAACATTTAAACTTAAAACTGAAAAATAAATTTTCTAAAATAAACACACTCTCTCTAAAAATAACAAAACCTTCTATTTTACCCGATTGTAAGGTGAGTGTAAGCGATACAATACGCTTCAATTCTTAATCTGAACTTCACTTTTTTTTAAGAAAAATTGAAAAAAACTTTAAAGTAACCTAAATTTATGCTATTATTCCACCAAATATTTAAGTACAGGAAGAAATTAATGCGTATTCTTATTATAGAAGATGAAGTTACATTAAACAAAATGTTAGCAGAAGGACTCAAAGAATTTGGTTACCAAAGTGATGTTGTTGAAACATTAAAAGACGGTGAATACTATTTAGACATCCGTAACTATGATTTAGTTCTTATGGACTGGATGCTTCCAGATGGAAACTCAGTTGATATCATAGGTGATATTAAAGCAAAAACACCAAAAACAGTTGTTGTTGTGATTTCAGCAAGAGATGACAATGAAAGTGAAATCGAAGCTTTACGTGCCGGTGCTGATGATTATATTAGAAAACCGTTTGATTTTGATGTTTTAATTGCTCGTATTGAAGCACGTCTTCGTTTTGGCGGAAGCAATATTATTGAAATTGAAGATTTAACAATTAACCCTGAAGAAGAAAAAATCACTTATAAAGAGACAGATATTGAACTCAAAGGAAAACCTTTTGAAGTACTTACTCACTTGGCTCGTCACCGTGATCAAATTGTTTCAAAAGAACAGCTTTTAGATGCTATTTGGGAAGAGCCAGAACTCGTAACTCCAAATGTAATTGAAGTAGCAATCAATCAAATTAGACAAAAAATGGACAAACCTCTTGCAATTACTACAATAGAGACTGTTCGCCGTCGTGGTTACCGTTTTTGTTTTCCAAAAGAAGTTTAATTAAACTCTAAAATGATATAATCTCATAAATAACTTTATGGGATTGTATTTATGTTTTCTAAGCGAAGTATTCGAACCAGCTTTTTAATTCAGCTTATATTCTCCTCCGTCACACTTATTATCATCTTTTCTTCTTTATTATACTTTTACATAGAAAAATCAATTTATGACGATAAAAAAACAGAACTCGTACAATATGCAAAAAATATATCTAATTACAAATCAGTCTTTCAAGCAGATGAGGCAATTCCTGAAAACTTTTTTTCCTTAAATGTCTCAATAATCTACTTAAAACATCCAACGAACCAAATGGATGTTTATGAAAAAACAGATAAAAAGCATACACGCTTAACACTGATTTATCCTTTTAATTTAGACAATAAAAGTTACTTGAAAATAACGAAAGATATAACTCAAACAAAGAAATTACTGCGAAAAATTCAAAAATATATTTTTATTATTAATATTGCAGGGGTGCTACTTGTTATTATTTATGCGATTACCCTTTCAAAAATGCTTGTAATGCCGATACAAACACTAACAAAAAAACTGGCAAACATGAATGAACATTTAATGAAAGAGATTCAGGTAGAAAAATTGCCTAAAGAGTTTGAACCTTTGGGAGAGACCCTCAATCATCTTATTTCCAGAATTCAAAACTTTGTCAAATACCAAAAAGAACTCTTTATTGGAACTGCACATGAGCTAAAAACGCCTTTAGCCGTAATAAAACTTAAAAATCAGGTTACTCTTATTAAAAAAAGAAGTCCCCAAGAATATATTGAAGCAATACAAACAACAAATAAGACTGTAGATGAAATGAATATCATAGTATCAAATATACTTAATATTGGTCGGCAAGAGGGTGCACAACTCGATAAACCAGTCGAAGTAGATGTCATAACATTTTTAAAACAAAAAGCAAATGATTTTAAACTCTTAGCTGAGAATGAAGGAAAAGAGCTTTGTATGAATTTTGAAATAGATGGCTTTATGGCTACACTTCAGGTGAGCCTTTTAAACCAGATAATTCAAAACTTTCTACAAAATGCTCTTAAATTTACGCCCAAAGAAAAAGCTGTAACGCTTCGATGTTCTCAAGATGATTTTGGTTTACTCATTGAAGTTATAGATGAAGGTTGCGGTATAGATGACACAGTTGATCTTTTTGCTCCATTTAAGCGTCAAGGAAATAAATCAGGTGTTGGTCTTGGCTTATTTTTGGCAAAAAGTGCGGCTGATGCCCTTGGTGCAAAAATTAATATTACCAATCGGGATGATGGAATTGACGGAGCAATCGCTTCACTACAACTAAATTCAAAACTATCATGCATAATTCCAATAAATAAATGATATTTCAAAAATAATAAAGCTTTATTCTGCTATAAATCGTCAGATAAAAAATAAGTATAGAATATAAGGTTTTTGAATATGGCTTTAATAATTAATAATGAATGTATAGCTTGTGATGCGTGTAGAGAAGAATGTCCAACTTTGGCAATTGAAGAAGGAGACCCAATATACTATATTGACCCTGATCGCTGTACTGAATGTGTTGGTATCTATGATGAACCTGCATGCATTTCTGTATGTCCGGTAGATTGTATTGTTCCAGATAAAGATAATGTTGAAACAATTGCAGAACTTCAGTTTAAATATAAAAATTTAGAAATCGAAGAGTAATAGTTGGCAAAGCGCGTTGCAATTATAGACATTGGCTCTAACTCTGTTAGAATGGTTGTTTATGAAAAAGTATCTCGCTTTGCTTTTCATTTACTTTATGAAGAAAAATCAAAAGTTAGAATTTCTGAAGATGCTTACAAACATAACGGTATGCTTCAGACAATTCCAATGCAAAGAACTTTTGATGCTTTGAGTGATTTTTTACAAATAAGTCATTCTTTTAAAACGACAAAACTTCTATGTGTTGCTACATCAGCACTACGTGATGCCCCAAATAAACAAGATTTCCTACAAAAAGTAAAACAAAAACTTAAACTTAATATCAAAATAATAAGTGGTGAAAAAGAGGCTTATTATGGGGCTATTGCCTGTGCAAATCTTCTTCCTCAACAAAAAGATGCTCTTAGTATTGATATAGGTGGCGGTTCAACAGAATTTGCCTATATAGATGAGCAAAATGTATCACAAACATTGTCTTTAAAACTTGGTACGGTACGCTTAAAAGAACTTTATTTTGATGCTGATGATATAGATGGAGCAGTGGCATACATTGACAATCAATTAGAGTATCTTCCAGATGTAGATATTCAAACACTCATAGGTATCGGCGGTACTTTTCGAGCGATTTCACGTTCAATAATGAAACGAGAAAATTATCCGCTAAATAAACTCCATGCTTATGAATATGATTATGCAACATTTAAAAAGTTTATCAAAGAGCTTCTTTGTGCCAAAAGTAGCAAAGATTTAAAAACTCTTTTTATTAATAGTAACCGATACGATGTCATTAAGCCAGGTGCACTAATCTTACAAAGAGTAATAAAAAAAATTAATTTAAAAAAGATTATAACCAGTGGTGTTGGCGTACGTGAGGGTGTTTATTTATCAGATTTATTACGCAACAGTAAACATAAATTTCCACATAACTATAATACATCGGTACGTTATTTAATGGACTCGTATGTCCAAGACAAGCACTTTGCAAATCATTTAAATGTATTAAGCAAAACGATATTTGATTTAAGTGCTGAGTACCTTCAAATAGATGTCAAATACAGATACCATCTAGCTCTTGCTGCCAAACTCTATTTTGCTGGAAGCAATGTGCATTTTTACTCACAAAACAAGCATACTTATTACCTTATACAAAGTGCTTTGGAGTATGGATTTACGCATAAAGACATTATGCTTATAGCAACATTGACAAAATATGCCAAAAGTAAATTGCCATCAAGTACACATCTACAATTATACAAAGTACTTCTGCCAAAAGAGAAAGTGACAAAAACCTTAAGCTATCTTCTTTCTCTTACCATCGCACTGCTGAGTCATAAACCAAGAAATATAGATTTCGAACTTACATTTTCACAAAATACTTTACATGTAAATTCAAATCAAAAACTTTACCTTGCTCAAGAAGCTGTTAGTAAGCTCAAATGCGAGCATCAAGAGTTTAGTGTAAAATTTAACTCTTAAGCTTTTTTTTTAAAATCTCTGTCCCATTGTAAATTCAAAAGTTGCAGTTCTATCATCAGGTTTAGGGCTGATTGGACGTGCAAA
>JALUXS010000101.1 GCA_027013185.1 Sulfurimonas sp. | reverse complement strand
AGATAGCCAGTGCATCCGAACATTTGGATAAGCTAACACAGGAATTAACTAACAACCTTGAGCAATTCAATACCTAAGGAAGGTAAAAAATGAAAAAAATCGCTTTATCAGCTTTAGCTGCTTTAACTCTAGAATCAGTTACTGTAAATGCAGGTGTTACTAAATTATATCAAGATGTAAATGGTCAAGTTTTTACAAAACCGGCTGAAGGGCGTACTCTTATTAATAATAAAGTTACTTCAGTTTTTTCTCATTCAAAAAAATTGCAATTTTCAGGTTTGGCATATTTAGGATATACATATAATAATTATAAATCAGATTCTACAACAGTAAATTATAATAAGGATACATCAGATTTTGAAGTTCGTCGTGCATACTTTCAATTAAAAGCATACCTTTTAGATGATCAAAAATCTTACTATCGTATCACATTTGATGTCTCTAAGGATGCAACAGGTGATGAAAAATTTCGTGCAAAATATGCATATCTTTTTTTAAATAATATTTTTGTAAATACTGGCGTGGAAATTGGTTTGATACATCGTCCTTGGCATGATTATGAAGAGCATAATGGCTGGCTATATAGAAATATTTCAAAAATTCTAATTGAAGATGGAACACATGGTCCAAATTTGTCAAACTCTGCAGACTTTGGCGTGATGTTTAAAACAAGAACACAATATTTTGATGCAGATTATGGAATCTTTAATGGTGAAGGCTATCACGCTACAAATAATGGCACAGGTATGAGTTTTGAGTGGAGAACAACGGCTCATATTTTAGGTATGTCGAGTCATCATCATCCGGAAAAAAATACTTACTGGGATGCATCTTTCTTCGGTCAGTATAATAAAGAGCACAAGACAGTTACTGTCGGTGCCATAGATGAAACACAAGATTTAATCTTTGGTGGACTTCATACTGTATATAATCAACCATCATTCTTATTTGCTACACAGTATGTATATTCAGAAAATACATCAGATATAGCAAATAATATATCTGTTCAAGCCGGTGACGGTTATAGTTTTAATGTGGAATATCGTTTAGGTGAAGATAAAGAGTACCGAGTATTTGGTCGTTATGATTCTTGGACACCAAAAAATATTCCTGTTGGGCAGACATCTAAAAAAGACAATAGAGGTTATATTCTAGGTACAGCATGGGAGATGAATCCAAATATTCAATGGGTTGCAAATGTGATTATTACAGACAATGAAACAGGTAGTCTAAAAGAAAGAAATAATGGAGTGGCATACATGCTCACTGCCGAAGTAAGATTTTAAAAATAAATAAATCAAGATTAATTGATATAGGGTATAATACTGCATGACACATAGAGGAAGTCTAAAGTATGAAAAAGAGAGTGTTAGTTCTGTGTACTGGCAATAGTTGTGTTAAGGGAATATTTATTTTGTATATGTTATAATTAATTAAACAGTTAATTAACTAGGAGTTATGCATGAGTGAACATCATCATCATCACGAGGTAAGTGGTAAAAATCTTTTTATTACCATTATTTTAAATATTATTATCACAGTTTCACAAATTGTAGGGGGAATTTATTCTGGTTCTCTTGCACTGCTAAGTGATGCCATGCATAACTTTAGCGATGTATTGGCACTTTTTATTGCCTACTTTGCTAACAGACTTGCAGCACGTCCAAACAATGAATCAAAAACATTTGGGTATAAGCGTGCGGAGATTTTAGCAGCACTTTTTAATGCCTCTGTTCTTATTGGGATTGCAATATTTTTAATCATTGAAGCTTTTCATAAATTTTATCATCCTGAGCCGATTAACTCTGTATGGGTGATTGGACTTGGAATACTCAGTATTGTACTTAATGCTGCAAGTGTACTGCTTATAAAAGATGATGCACATGATAATATGAACATTAAAGCAGCCTATTTGCATCTTTTAACAGATGTGATGACATCTATCGCTGTTGTCGGCGGGGGCTTACTAATGTACTATTTTGGCATTTTTTGGATTGACCCTCTCATTTCTGTTTTTATTGCACTCTATCTTATTTGGGCTTCTTTTGGACTTGTAAAAGAGAGCAGTGCAATACTTATGCAGTTTACGCCTAAAGAAATAAATATAAACAAAGTCGTTGATGCCATAGTAGAAGAAAATGAGATAAAAAATGTACATCATCTTCATATTTGGAAACTTGATGACAATCGTATTCATCTTGAAACACATTTGGATTTTAATGAAGATGTATCTCTTAGTGTGTCAAATAGAGTTATAGAAAGACTTGAGAAAAAGTTGCATGACAGTTTTGATATAGAACATACGACTTTTCAATGTGAATATGAACGAGATGATAATAAAAAAATAGTTATTTAAAGGAAATATAATGCCAGAAATACATAAATCACATAGAATAGGCTGGTTACGAGCTGCAGTATTAGGAGCAAATGACGGTATTGTCTCAACTGCAAGTCTTATTGTCGGAATTGCAGCTGCTAATACTTCAAGAGAAGGCATTTTATTAGCAGGTGTGGCAGGATTAGTAGCAGGTGGTATGTCTATGGCTGCTGGAGAGTATGTCTCTGTAAGTTCTCAAGCAGACACTGAAAAAGCGGATTTAGCATTAGAAAAGGATGCTCTGCAAAATAAGCCTGAGGAAGAAAAAGAAGAGCTTGCAAAAATTTATGAGGGAAGAGGCTTAGAACCAGAGCTTGCATCACAAGTAGCTGTGCAACTTATGGAACACGATGCCTTGGGTGCACATGCAAGAGATGAAATAGGTATTTCTGAAATCAGTAATGCAAATCCTCTACAAGCCGCATTATCTTCAGCTTTGACATTTACTCTTGGTGCAGCACTGCCTTTATTTGCAGCATGGATAGTGCCTCTCAATAATTTAATATGGGTAGTTACCATTGCATCACTTTTCTTTTTGGCATTTCTTGGCGGACTCGCGGCATATGCCGGTGGGGCTTCCATTTTTAAAGGAGCATGGAGAGTGACATTTTGGGGAGCACTTGCTATGGCTTTGACTGCAGTCGTAGGGCAGTTTTTTGGTGTATAATAGTAATTTTCGTGTAAAATTGCTATAATGATTCAGGAGTATTAAAAAAAGGGGTAGATATGAAGAAGAAATTACTGGTAGGCACATTGTTTTTTGCTTTGTCTTTAGAAGCGGACAGTGTCTCATTTACGTTTTATAATGATTTTTTTGCAGGAAGTGATGGGCATTTTACAAATGGTGCTTCTTTGAGTTGGCTTGAAGATAATAAAAATAATAGTTACACTAAGGCAGTGGTTTCACTATTAAGGGGTGTTTCTTTGCCTCTTGATGCCTCGAAGCATCACAATGCAGGTCTAAGCCTTGAACAAATTATTGTAACACCTGATAATACGGAATTATCAACTGTTCAGTACAATGATTTACCCTATGCGGGGTATCTCTCTTTATCTGGTTTTTTATTTGAGTGGGATAAAAATAGTTTTACTGAGTATAGTGTAGAGGCTGGAATCATGGGAAAATACTCCGGTGCTGAATTTGTCCAAAAAACATTTCATAAAGTGATAGGAAATGAACAGCCTCAAGGTTGGGATACACAGCTAAGTACACGATACACACTGAACCTTTTACTCCAACACGGTATGAAATCATGGCAGGGAAATGTAGGGGATACCTTGAAAGCCGATTGGTTTAATCATTATGGTGTTACTTTGGGTAATTTTAATGTTTCTGCCTTTGCAGGAAGTGCCATACGCATCGGACAAAATTACGTGCAAAATTTTAATGCACATTATCCTTACTTAAAGGGTGAAGCGAGTTTACTTGGTGTAGATAGTTTAAAACATGGTTTTGGCTGGTCAGCAAGTACAGGTCTTGAAACAAAAGTATTGGCATATTCGGCTATACTTGATAGAGCAGACAATAACGGTTATGCAGTCCATAAAAATATTTTAAATGCATTAGTGCATATCTCTGGCAGTATTTATTATAACCAGCATAAATTTAGACTTTTTTATGAAATTCCAACACCTTATATAAAAGAAGATCATACGACTAATGTAATTGGAGGATTTGAATATAGTTATAGGTTTTAGAAAATATTAATTTTCTATTCGCTATAATTAATTATCTAGTTAGTTAAAAGGATTGAATATGCAAAGACGTAATTTTTTAAAAGGTGCTGCTTTAGCAGCAGGTTCTATGGCTATGATGCCTTCAATGGCAAGTGCAAGTATGATTAAACCTGCAAAAGGCGAAAAAATACCATCAGGTGCAGTCACACTCTATTTTGAATTTAGAATTATAGAAAAATTTAAAGACGATATGCTCTTACATGTAAATAAGTATGTAAAAACATTGCATGGGAAAAAAGGTTTTTTATCTTTGGACCTTAAAAATATGGTGGGTGATTCTACTATGGTGCATAATTATCCTACAGCCTTAAAAGGTGTTTTAAGTTCTGCTTATTTTGATGCAAGCAAAGAGGGGAGTATGCCTCTGTTTTATTCACTTTTTATTCGTTTTGAAAATTATCATGATTTGATGGCTTCAAATACGACACAATGGTTTGCAAAAGTAATTGCAAAATATGGAATACTGAGCAAAAATTATCATGAAGGCGTGTATAAAACTGTATCTGCCGGCGATAGAGAGCATATCTATACTTCACAATCAGAGATACAAAAATTCTTAAAAAATCAAAAAGATAAAACTACAAACAGATACCTGACAGTAAATAATCATGTTGGTATTTTTACAAAAGATACAGCAGTCTTTAACAAAAAAAGTACATCCTTGCTAAAAGTGGCACAAAATACTTTCCGCCCTGCAAAAGGCGATTTTGATTATAATCCGAAATTTCCTGTGGGCATACCAGGTTCTTATCAAAACCTGCATTACAGAAAAGCAGTCTCTACGGAGATTCTACAAAGTGCTTTTTCTGATGGAAATGATAAAACACATTACTTGTTCCATGGAGTTTGGGAGAGTCTGTATGACCATGAAAACTCTCACATTGACCCACGTTTTAGAGCCGATGTTATGAAAATTTTCCCTTATATCGTAGAAGGACCGGTTGAACCGTTCTATGAAACAATTATTTTAGACAATAACGCGTAGAGAGGAGCGAATTATGCCAACAAAAACAGAAGTATTTGATGAGTATTTAAAAACATTTGATTATCAAGAACGCAAAGATATGAAAATACAGTTGCCGGAGTTTTTTGAACTCTATGCTAAAGGGGAAGCACAATTAATTGATATTCGTTTCAATGAAGAGTATGAGGCATGGCATATTGGTTTTGGAGACCATATTCCACTCAATGAACTGCCGGATAGACTCTCTGAAATAGATAAAAGTAAAATGATTGTAACGATGTGCCCGCATTATGATAGAGCGGAAATCGCACGGCTTTATTTAAAGTTGAACGGATTTAATGCACGCTATTTGACAAATGGTTTGCTGGGTGTTGTGGAGTATCTTCGTGGAGACAAAGCAAAAGATTATATAGATAAAATTAAAGGATAAAATATGCAAGAGTTTATAAAAAATGTTATTCCGAGTGAAATGAAAAATATGCGTATAGAGATTGATGAATTTATTGAACTCTATAATGAAGAAAAGTGTGAACTTGTCGATATTCGTGTACCGCTAGAGACGAAGGTCTGGCAGGTAAATTTTGGGCTGAAAATTCCTGCAAATGAATTGCCTGAACGTTTAAATGAACTGCCAAAAGATAAACTTATAGTCGTTGCTTGCCCAAAAGCAGACCGCTCAAACATGGCACGAACATGGTTGGCAACACAGGGTTACGAAGTAAAATATCTCAGTGGTGGACTCTTGGGACTTATGGATAGCCTTAAAGGTGGCATGGCAAAAAAAATAAAAATCTAAAGGATGATTTATGAGTCCTGAACTGATACATTATGCAATTTACTTCTTTTTAACGTTAGGACTCTCTACACTCTTTTCTATGGGTGGCGTCGGTTCGGCCATTGGGCTTGTCCCCATCTTTTCGATGATGGGAATGCCTATAAATCTAGCAAAGGCCATCGGGCTTTTCATCAACTCCGCTTCTACAATTACTGCTTCATTTATGAACTTTTTCCGTGGGGTTTTAGACATTAAATTTGCTATTCCACTTATAATTTCGATTATGATTGCAACACCTATTGGTGCGTGGATGAGTCAGTATGTGCAAAAAGAAGTAGTGGAGTGGATACTTGTAGCATTCTTACTTGTCAGTGCTCTACTTTTACTCTTTAGCAACCGTGAACAAAAAGTGGTGTATGATAAAGCATGGGTGTTGTATGTCATTGGTGGGGTGGTAGGACTAATTTCTGGAACTATCGGAGTCGGTGGTGGTTCACTCATTATGCCGCTGCTTATTTTGCTTGGATTTGATGCGAAAAAAGCAGCCTATGCCATTAGTTTTGTTATTCCATTTTCAACACTTGGGGCATTTGCGACCTATCTTTCATTTGTCAATATGGACTGGGTGCTACTTGGTGTGGTAACGGTGGCGGCGATTATCGGCGGATATGTGGGTGATTTTATTATGCATTATCGCTTGACACCAAAGCAGGTAAAAAAACTTATTGCCGTAGTTTTATTGTTACTTGCGGCTAAAATGATTTATAAATTGTTAGGATTATAGGACGATACGTGTAATGAAAAAAATAGTAGCCGCTTCTTTTGTACTACTCTCGTCAATGCAGCCACTTTTAGCACAAGATGTTTCTTTTATCGGAGATATTAAAGAACGTTTTGAAACGCTAGATGGAATGAATAAAAAAGTGTATGGAAATAATCAATCTTTAATAGGACGTCCTGATGACACGCTACTTGTAAGCAGATTGAAACTTGGTTTTACATATAAACAGTCTCCCAATATTATCTACACGGTAGTAGGCTATTATGCAAGTGTTTACGGCTGGTCGCTCGGATATAATGACTTTCAAAAGGTCAGCGGGAATGAGACCTATTATATGGATCCTCAAGAAGATTTGGATTTTTCTGCACTCAATGTAAAAGTGAAAAATCTTGTAAAAATCAGCGGACTCTCTTTACAGGTGGGTCGCGAATCAAACAGGTACGGTGATAAAAGAGTGCTAGGACCTGGCAGCTGGGGAAATTCTTACGGGTGGCTTTGGGATTTGGCAAAATTTTCTTACAAATTTGACGGAAATTTCATAGATGCTTTTTATGGGCAAACAAAAGATAAAAATAAACACCGTCTTTCGCTTTTTAGCAAACATGTATATGAAGGTGCAGGAATCTACAGCCACTTTAAAACTACAAAAAACGGTGCGATAGAACCTTTTCTTATTTATAAAAAAGGGCTTTATAATGGTGCTGGAAATGGACAAAACACTCAAGAAAATTATACTTACGGTGCAAGAGCGTATGAGAATGATTTTTATGGTTTTAATTATGATTTGACTTATGCAAAAGCAGATGGAACTATGAAAACAAAAGATTATGATGCGTATGCTTATGTGCTAAAAGCAGGGTATAAGTTCAAAAATATTACGATGAAGCCCAATATTGTACTCGGAGAGGTTTATGCAAGCGGGGATGATAATCCAAATGACAATACA
>JALUXS010000100.1 GCA_027013185.1 Sulfurimonas sp. | reverse complement strand
GTGTATCTAAAGAGGCTATACACAACCGTATAAGGCGAGGTTCTTTGCAAAGTGTTGTAGAAAATGATATCAAAATGGTACTTATTGATGCAACGCAGAGTAAAACGGTACATACAAGAGTTTCACCTTCTAAAAATGCAGCATCAAATAATGATAGATACTATAAACTTTTGCAAGAACAAAATGAAAAATTGCAAAAAAGAGTAGATACATTAGAAGATGAAACACGGAATCTTAGAGACCAAAAAGAGCAGATGCTTATACAAGAAAGAGAAAAAATAGAGCATATTTATAAAGAAAAAGATGAGCAGTTGAAAAGTATTCTCAGTAGTATCTCTTCTAAATTTATGCTCAATGCTCCGCAAGAAATTCCAGCACATGAAGAAGCTCTTGAAGCAGAAATAGAGTCAGAACAACTTGAAACGAGTAAGGTTATTTCATTAAAAAAATATTTGAAACAACATGATTTTTCAGAGAAAAAAATTAAAAAAATCAAGGCAAAATTTAAGAAAAGTGCAAAAAAAGATGACAGAATTGTTGTTATAGGAAAAAAATATTATATAGATACTGAAAAATATGACTATAGTGATATAATTGGCTAGTTTTTTAAAGGAAATAGTTTATGAATATAATTATTGCCGGTGCAGGAAAAGTCGGTTTTAATCTGGCAAAAACACTTAGTATCGGGCATAATGTTACCATTATAGATAAAAATTCACTAGCCTTAGACAGGATACAAGAGAGTTTAGACATTATGCCTTTACGCGGTGATGTTGAAGATGCTAGTACCTATAAAAGTTTTGTAGATCAGGAAATTGACCTTTTTATAGCAGTGACAAATAATGATAATGTAAACCTTATAGCTACAATGATGGCGGATGTTGCTTTACATGTACAAAGAAAATTTGTGAGGCTTCAAAAATATTTTTTTAAAGAAGATATGATTCAAAAAAAACTTTCTATTGATAAGGTTATTTTTCCTATTAAACTTGTTTCTTTGGCAGTATCATCATTACTAAAATACCCAAAAGCAAATAATGTAAAATTTTTTAAATATACACCGTTTAAACTCATCTCCATTATGGTTTCAAGCCGGACAGTTCCTCAAACCGTACATTCAAATACTTTTAAAATTGTTGGTATTGAGCGTAAAAAAATATTTTTTATTCCTACTGAAGATACAGAAATTTTGCCAAACGATTTGGTTTATTTCTTTGGTGATGAAAATGACATTAGCAAAGTTGCGCAAAAGCTCGAACTTGATAATAATCAGGAAATTCAGAAATGTGTTGTATTTGGCGGAGATGAATTAGGTGTTTCTATAGCAAAAGAGCTTGTCGCAATTGATAAAGATGTTAAATTGGTAGAAAAAGATTTACAACTTTGCGAAAGTGCAGATGAAGCACTTGAAGGTCGTGCTTCTATCATCAATTACAAATATGGTTCTCACGATATTTTTAAAGATGAAGGGCTGGAAAGTGCCGATATTTTTATAGCGGCTACAAACAATGATGAATATAACATTATAAAATGTCTTGAAGCAAAAGAGAGTGGCATTAAAAAAGTTGTTGCTATAAATAATGAAATGGAATATTATAATTTAATGCATTCTTTAGGCATTATTGTCGTAAGAGGTCCAAAAATGAGTGCTTACAATACTATTATGGAAGAAATTAGTTCTACAGGTGTTGTCCTTCAAAAAAGTTTTTGTGGAGCGAAAGCTGTTGTTCTTATGCGTAAGATTTTTCCTGTATCCAAACTTATTGGAAGGCATATGAAACCGTTGCAATTAAAAGAATCAACGCTCTTTTATATACGAGATAATTTGATGTACCCACTTGAAGAAAAAGTGGCATTGCAAGAGAATGATTTAATCATAACATTTTCCTCAGTCAAAGAAAGTGCTAAAGTGAAACAGTGGATTTATGAATTATAAAAATATACTGAAAATACTTTCACTTATCGGTATAACCGTTTCTGTTCTTTTTTTATTTGATGTGCTTGTTGGCATTATATATCATGAACAGTATGGAAAATTTCTGCTTTATGACGGCTTGTTTTTTATCATAAATTTTGCTGTATGGCTTTGGCTTAAAAATCATGAACTCGATTTAAAAATAAAAGAGAGTATTTTGGTTGTAAATCTGTTGTGGATATTGCTTGGAATTGCCGGAGCCATACCGCTCTTTATTTATACAAATATATCTTTTGCTTCTTCTTTTTTTGAAGCTATCAGTGGATTTACAACCACAGGAGCAACCGTATATACAGATGTGGAATCTTTGCCACATTTGATACTTTTTCACAGAAGTTTGATGCATTGGCTTGGTGGACTTGGTGTTATTGTTCTTGGAGTTGGGCTTTTGTCTATGATAAACCCTACAGGAAGCTTGTCTCTTTTTAAAGCTGAAGCGACAGGTATCCAGCTTGAAAAACTTACACCAAAAATCAAAGATACAGCTTTAAGCTTATGGGTAGTGTATTGTATCTTGACACTTGTTGATATGCTTCTTTTAAAATTTTTTGGTATGAGCTGGTTTGATGCGATTAATCACGCTTTTTCGACAATATCTACCGGTGGATTTTCAACAAAGAATAACTCTCTTGGCTACTTTACAAATGATGGAATTATTTGGACAACAACAATTTTTATGCTACTTGCTGGTATTAACTTTTTAGCACACTTAAAACTTTATTATAAAGATGTGAGCGGTTATAAAACAGAAGAAGTGCAATGGTATTTTATAATTTTTTTACTCTTGAGTCTGCTTTTGAGTATTGTACATGTAGATATAAGTGGAGACTCTTTTTATGAGGCTTTTAAAAATGCATCATTTACCATAGCATCCGTTATGACAACGACAGGTTTTGCAACCATTGATTATGGTTCATGGTCGCATTTGGCGATTGCTATTATATTTGTAGGTCTTTTAATGGGTGGTAATGCAGGTTCAACGGCAGGTGGTATTAAAATAATTCGTCATATTATTATTTTTAAAACACTTTCTTCTGAATTAAAAAGAATATTGCATCCAAATATGATTATTTCTGTTTTTATTGACGGTATGAAGCAAAGAGAGCGAGTTCTTTCTTCTACATTTGGTTTTTTCATTCTTTTTATGATAACTGTAGCAGTAGTGACAATTTATATTTATGCACGTGGATATGATGCAATGAGTGCTATTTCAGGTGCTTTTGCAATTGTTGGCAATGTGGGACCGGGATTTTCTTTGGTTGGACCTGCCGATAATTTTTCATTCTTTTCAGACTTCGATAAAATTTTCTTTTCTATCGCTATGATAATAGGAAGATTAGAATGTTATACTGTTTTTGTACTTTTGAGCAGTTCTTTTTGGAAAAAGTTTTAATAAAGTGTAAAGAACGTGTTATAATCCTTTAAAGACTTCAAAAAAGAAAATCAAATGATTCAAAGACATATAACAGAACAGACAGCCATATTCTTCAGTGTTACAAAGTGGGTGTTTTTATCATCCTTAGTGGGCGTAATTATCGGTGCTACCGTGACCGGATTTTTAAAAATTTTGGCATACAGCGAATCATCGCGTTCTTTTCTGCCTTTTGAATATTATTATACCTTGCCATTTGCCCTTGTTTTAACGGTTTGGTTGGTGAAAACTTTTGCTCCAACAGCTGAGGGGCACGGTACCGAAAAGGTTATATCTGCTGTTCATAAAGATAACGGAAAAATCAATGTTGCTGTTATTCCCATAAAAACATTAACAACCATAATGACCATATTTTCAGGTGGTTCTGTTGGTAAAGAAGGCCCTGGTGCACAAATAGGGGCGGGTGTTGCTTCTTTTTTATCAGATATTTTAAAATTTCATAAACAAGATAGAAAAAAACTCGTTATTTGCGGAATTAGTGCAGGTTTTGCCACAGTATTTGGTACACCTATTGCCGGAGCTATTTTTGGGGTGGAAGTACTTATTATTGGTGTGATTATGTATGACGTGCTTCTTCCTTCTTTTATTGCAGGATTTGCAGCTTTTACAACAGCCCAATTTTTAGGTATTGAATACACCTATTATGATCTGCATTTTGTTCAAAATGTTTCACTTGATATCTCTCTTATTATAAAAGTCGTTATTGCCGGACTCTTTTTCGGTTTTGTTTCAGATATTGTTATCACATCAGTCTCTTTCTCGCATAGCTATGTAAAAAGCATAAAAGTAAATACATACATAAAAGCTTTTGTCGGTGGTATACTTTTAGTTATTTTGACACTTATTTTTGGACAGCAGTATATAGGCTTGGGTCTTGGTACTATTGCCGAAGCACTCAACCCTCATGTGACAGCAGCTGGAGATATTCACTGGTACACTTTCCTTTTAAAAACGATTTTTACATCACTTTCTCTAGCGGCTGGAGGAAGCGGCGGGGTTATTACGCCTATTTTTTATATAGGTGCGACCAGCGGACATTTTTTTGGTTCTATTGTTTCCCCTGAACACATTACACTGTTTGCGGCACTGGGTTTTGTAAGTGTTGTCTCTGCAACAACAAATACACCAATTGCCTCAACGATTATGGCAGTAGAACTTTTTGGTATAGATATAGCACATTATGCAGCCCTTGCGGCGGTAATTAGTTTCTTGATTTCCGGGCATAGAAGTATATTTTCTTCACAAATTTTGGCTATGAGAAAGTCAGAGATGCTGAGTGTCAAAATAGGCGAAGAAATCGATCATATAAACATCTCTTTAGAAGAACACGAGATGGATAAAATAGAAAAATTTAGAAGAAAGCTCCATAAAAAAAATAAAAATAAATAATTTTATAAATCATGTAACTTTAGTCGTAAACCTTTGATGTGTGAAACAGGGTAGGCAAATGTAAGTCCTCTGCCTTCTCCCGTGATATCAAGCTTTGTAATAATAGCCCTAATAATGTCATCTACTTTTTTTGTTTGTGTGATAAACATCAGATTTGCATCTGTTGCATCAGAATGGAGTCTATTGTAAAAGTTCTCCATATGTTCGAGTCCCATACCATGGGCACTCATAATGGTTACTCCTCTTGCCCCCGCATCTCTTGCAGCAATTAAGGCTTCTTCTTTTTTGTTTTGAGGGACAATAATATGAACAGCTGAAAAACTCATAAGATACGAGTGCCTAGAATTTGCATCAGCTACTGTTATGGTGGAGAGTTCCATGTTATTGACATCTTCTATGGCATGACGTAGTTCATTGAGCTGGATTTCTTCTTTTTCTGATTCTCCTTTAATGCCCATACTTTCAGTGATTATTCCGTATAACATGACAGTTATCATAGGAAATAAAGAGGCAAAAGCAATAAGCCCAAAACCATCTATAAGAGGGTCTCGTCCGGGTATATTTGTAGCCAGACCAAGTCCAAGTGCCGCAACAAGAGGAACTGTGACTGTTGATGTTGTTACTCCCCCACTGTCATAAGCTATGGGAATAATGTATTTTGGTGCGAGAAAAGTTAAAACAATAACAAACATATAGCCTGCCATAATGTAGTACACTATTTCTCCTCCAACAACAATTCTATAGGCACCTAATGAGATTCCAATAGCAACCCCAAGTGCAACAAATAGACGCAGTACAAAGTCATTGATTTTTTCATCACTTATCTCTTTTGCTTTTCTTGCGATAGCTGTGAGTGCAGGTTCTGCCATTGTTGTTGAAAAACCAATTAAAAAGCCAAAAGAGTAAATGATGAAGTCGCTATCATAACGTGTAAGCTCATAAGCCATAGTCTCTCCAACAGAGAAAAGACCCATTTCAAGACCAACGATGAAGGCATCAAGACCGAGTATAACAAGCCCAAAACCAATGATGACATTTTTAAGGTTATCAATAGGCTTTTTGAGAATAATATATTGAAAAAATAAAATAACACCCAAAATAGGAAGAACATCCGTTATAACTCCAGCCAAGCCTTGTAGTATTGAAAGAATATCGAAATGCATTTTTACATTTTGAATTTCTTCTATAGCAGGGGGTAAAAAGGAGCTGTTTGGATCAATCAAGTGATATACGGCAATACCGTAAAATTGAACGAATATCATAGGTGTCAAAGAGGCAAAAGCAATAAGCCCAAAACCGTCTAAAACAGGATTGCGTCCTTTAATTGTTGAGGCTAATCCTATTCCTAAAGCAGCAACAAGAGGGACGGTAACGGTGGAAGTGGTTACACCACCTAAGTCATAAGCAAGTCCTACAATTTCTTTGGGTGCAAAAGCTGTCGCTGAAACAACTAAAAGGTAGCCCGTTATAATGTAGTACTGAATTGGGTGGCCTTTAATAATACGCCAGACACCAAGAACTATGGCAAAGCCTACTGAAAAAGCAACAACTGTTCTTAAAATAGTTGCATCAATTCTGCCTGAGCTAATACTTGCCGCCTTGTCTGCAATGACGATAAGTGCAGGTTCTGCTATGGTTGTTCCAAAACCTATCATAAAACCAAAAAGAAGAATCCAAAATGTTGAACCTTTATGGGCAAATTCACTCGCAAGGCCTTCACCTACAGGAAACACACCAACTTCAAGGCCAAGCAAAAATACAGCAAGTCCAACACCGACTATGGCTAAACCTATAGCGGTACTCAACCAGTTTGATGGAACAGTTTGAATAATTGCAAGTTGGAAGAACATAATAACGAGGATAATTGGCAGAAGGTCACGAAATGACTCTTTTAAAAGCTGTAAAAAAGTTGCAATGTTTAGCACCGGATATATCCCTTAATTATTTTATATAATAATATCGAAAAATATTATAAAACTTCTATGATTTTAGAACTATTACAACTTAGCTTGGCTATAATACCGCTCTTACAAAAAAGGACAGCTGGCCGAGTGGCCGAAGGCGCTCGCCTGGAACGCGGGTGTAGGGTAACCTACCGAGAGTTCGAATCTCTCGCTGTCCACCACTAAACTACATAGCATTTTCACAATTTTATAATCATATACGCCAATATTCAGGGATATGCTATAATATCTCCATGAAAAAAGAACAAATACTTAACTATCTTGCAAATGTTAAAAACGAGTATCAAAAAGAGGGTTTTATTATCAAGGCTCTATTTGGTTCTTATTCTCGTGATGAAGAGCAGGAGAGTAGTGATGTAGATGTTCTTGTAGAAGCCACGCCAGAGTTTGCAGCGCATTATGGTTTTGGTGCAATAGCGCGTATTAATGAGATACAAAAAGAGATGAGCAGCGCTTTAGGTGTGAAAGTTGATTTGGCAGATAGTACAGGGATGGGCAGAACTGCTAAAAAGTTTATCATCGACAGAGCGATATATGTCTAAAGAATCAATCAGTAAAGTACATCTCATTCTTGAGAAGATAGACTACATAGAACAGATAGTAAAAAATGCTGGCAGCATAACGCAAGCGCTTGAAGATTATGTAACAGACAGACCGGCAATACTAATGCACTTAACAGCAATTGCAGAACAGTTCAATAAGCTAAAACAATCTCATTCAGATGATATTTTGAGTGCCTTTGATGATAAAGACATTAAAGGGATGTATGATGTGCGTACATACATCGCGCATGATTATGAAGGTGTAAATTTAGCTATAGTTGAATGGATCATAAGAAATGGACTACCAAAGTTCAAAGATCAGTGTAGTAATCTTGTAAATAAAGAGTAGCGTGTTATCTATGTGTTACCTTTTTTTGAAAGGGACATATAAATATCCCATGAGAAAGGACTTCTAAGCATATATCCCAAATAATTCCATACCAAATTAGACAACAAGCCAAATTGCTCTATAATTAGGTACTTACAAACGAAAAAGTCGCACTCAAAGACTTCACCTAAC
>JALUXS010000099.1 GCA_027013185.1 Sulfurimonas sp. | reverse complement strand
GCTTCAATCGTATTGGTTAGATATTCATGTTTCTATGATCACTGCTTCTTATGGCTTTTTGGGTCTTGGTGCATTGCTTGGATTTATCGCATTATTGCTTTATATTAGTATGAATGAAACAAATGAAAAAAGAATTATGCTTTCTATTAAAGAGTTGAATGCTATTAATGAAATGAGTCTTTTAATTGGACTTGTCTTGATTACCGTAGGTAACTTTTTAGGTGGTGTATGGGCAAATGAATCTTGGGGCAGATATTGGAGTTGGGATCCAAAAGAAACTTGGGCTCTTGTGACTATACTGGTTTATGCGGTTGTTGTTCACTTACGATTTGTTAAGTCAATTTATACGCAATTTAATTATAGTGTAATTTCTCTTATGGCATTTACATCAGTGCTTATGACCTATTTTGGTGTAAATTATTATTTAGCCGGTATGCACTCTTATGCAAAAGGTGATCCTGTTCCTATTCCGGATTTTGTTCCTATGACGTATACTATTGTCTTTTTGACTATTGCATGGGCTATGCTAAAAGATGTGAGATTTCATGTATCTCATGCAAAAAATAATCTAATTCTCGCTTCATTCTTTGTTCTCTTGCAAGGAGTGAATGTGTACGCGACATATACAAGTGGTAAGCCTTTATATGTTTTTGTTGTTGGAGCAATAGTTGAATTGTTTTTATTATATACATTTATAAAAATGTATCAAAAAAATATAAAGAATCAAATTGAAGTTTCAGGGGTTTAGTCCGAAAGTAATAGATTTTTTACAATTAATAAAACAAAATAACAATAAAGAGTGGTTTTTAGCTCATAAAAGTGAGTATGAAACCCTTATACTTAATCCATCTCGCATATTTGTTGTTGAGATGGGTGAACATCTTCAAGCCTTAGAACCTTCTATAAATGCAATACCAAAAATCAATAAATCTTTATACAGAATCTATCGTGATACACGAAGAATGGGGGCAAATAAAGAACCTATTAAATCACGTATTGGTGTTATTTTTTGGCAGGGAAATACTAAAAGAATGCAAAGCTCTGCTTTTTATATGCACTTTTCACCGGAAGAACTTTATGTGGCTGTTGGTGTGCGATGGTTTGAAAAACCTATGCTTGATGCTTTTCGAGAGTATATAAAAAATGATGACAAACGTATGCAGCTTGCAAATATTTTAAAAGAAATAAAAGCTAAAGATAAAGACTATACATACCTTGAAAAAGGTTATAAACGTTATCCTAAAGGATTTTCTGCAGATATGCCTTATGCTGATTTAAGTCTTTACAAAGGAATGGCAACCTATAAAGTACTTGATTCTCATCTTATTGAAGATGGAGATAAACTTATAAATACACTGTATCAAATTTATGAAGATATGTTGCCTCTACAACGGTTTATGTATGAAGTCAGCTTACGAGTTTCTCATGATTAATATTTTTGATTATGATTTGCCAAAACTTGATAGTGAAAGTTTTCAAACACTCTTAAAAAATAAAAATGTAGAGATAAAAACAATAGTAAGCAATACGCTTCAAACACCGCAAACATTTATACAAGATAAAGATGAATGGCTAGTTGTTTTAAAGGGTTGTGCAAAACTGGAAATAAATGGTATAGTACACAAATTAAAAAGCGGTGACACTCTGTTTATAGCTGCTAATACAAAACATATATTACTCAAAACAAAAAAAGTTGTTGTTTGGCTGAGTGTATATATACAATAGGAAAGCGATTGAAAAAAGAGGCAATAGTATTACTAAATATGGGTGGACCGAACAACCTGAATGAAGTTGAAATGTTTTTAAAGAATATGTTTGCAGATAAAAATATACTGACAATGAAAAGCAGTTTCCTTAGAAAACTTCTTGGTGGTGTCATAGTTTTTAGTCGGGCAGAATCTTCTCAAGAAATATACAGAAAGCTTGGTGGAAAATCGCCTATAGTCGGACATACAAAAAAACTTGTAGAAAAATTACAAAAAAAATTTGGTGAAAAATTTATTGTTGATTTTGCTATGCGTTATACGCCGCCTTTCGCCTGTGAAACGATAGAACGACTTAAAAAAGAAAATATTGATAAAATATATCTTATTCCTTTGTATCCGCAATATTCCACAACAACAACAAAATCATCTCTTGAAGATTTTCATGAGTGTTATCATAAGAGTGAAGGAGATGCCCTCTTAGTTGAAATAAAGCATTTTTTTGAGAATAAAACATACAATAAAGCTATTATAAAAAATATTAAAAAAACTGTTGCTACGAGTGAATATCGTGATTTTGATATAATATTTTCGGCACATGGATTACCTCAAAAAATCATAGATGCTGGTGATGTGTATGAAAAACATATAAACCGTCATGTGAAAATTTTAAAAAAGATGATGCAAGAAGAACAAATGGCATTTCATGATATTCATTTGGCATATCAATCGAAAGTAGGGCGTATGC
Organism: Sulfurimonas sp.; assembly: GCA_027013185.1. GTDB lineage: Bacteria > Campylobacterota > Campylobacteria > Campylobacterales > Sulfurimonadaceae > Sulfurimonas. The sequence goes on along the minus strand of JALUXS010000099.1, from coordinate 5,387 downwards.
AGTGGCTGACTCCTTCGCTTGAAGAAAAACTCAAAACAGTTAGAAACAGAGGTGTTGTTATTTTTCCAATAGCCTTCACTATAGACAATTCAGAAACAGATTTTGAATTAAATATTGAGTATAGAGAGATAGCTGAAAAATTAGGTTTTAAAGATTATAGAGTGTGTAAATGTCCTAATGACAGTGACTTATTTGTGGATGCTTTGTCTGAAATTTATGAAAAGATGAAATAATGCAAAAAATTGTAATTTTTGATATGGATGGAACACTGATTGATTCAAAAAAAGACATTACAATATCGGTTAATTATGTGAGAAAAATCAACCATAATCTTTCACCTTTGAGCGAAGAATATATTGTGGATGTAATAAATAAAGAAGTAAGAAATCTTGCCAAGCTTTTTTACGATACTGAAATATATGAGGAAAAAGACAAAAATATGTTTGAAAAACATTATAAAAAACAATGTATAGAAAATCCATATCTTTATGATGGTGTTAAGGATATACTTTACACATTAAAGGACAATAATATAAAGCTTTCAGTAGCTACAAATGCCCCGACACCCTTTGCCGAGACAATGTTAGAACATTTACATGTAAAAAATATTTTCGACCTTGTTATAGGTGCCGATAAAGTAAAAGCTTCTAAGCCAAATCCTGAAATGATACATAAAATTTTAGATTACTATAAGTATGATAACAATCAAGACTTAGCGTGGATGGTAGGTGATAATACAAAAGATATACAAAGTGCAAAAAATGCCGGAATTGAAGCGATATTTGCTACATGGGGGTTTTCTACCCATGGTACTCATCAAGTTATTATTAAGCATCCAAATGAGATACTCGATATTATTTTATAAAAAATTATGATACAATAATTATAATTTTAAGCAAGAGAAGGTAATATGTTTCATAATGATTTATTAATTGCTTTTACGGTTATGGGGGTTGTGTTTTTACGGCAAATATTTATACTTAAACAGCCAAATAAACTTAATTATGCTCCACTAATAGTAGGTATAGGTATTATCAGTAGTATAATTCACTTTATAGTTCATACTCAAAATACAAATCTCTTACTTCTTGTAAGGGAGTCACTTTTCCCTTTATTATTTGCTTTTGTTTTGTATATTATTATGAATATTTTACATCAAACACAGCGTTCACAACAGGCAAAGTCTCAAGAAGAATTTACAAAAATATTATTGCAACAAATGGATCAATTAAAACATTTTTTACTGGATATTGAAAGTAGAATGACTGAATCACGTCAAGAATTTAAAAAAGATATTCAGGCATTGGATACTATACAATTTAATCAGGGAAAATTAATTGATAAGTTTGATACTATGGAAAATATATATAAAGATGTGAGTAAATCGTTTGATTACTTTAGTGAGGTAAAGCTACCCGAACTTGATAATATTGTACATCGCCATATAGATATTTTACGAGTGGCAGAGCAAGATCATTACAAAAAATTGCAGGTTTTACTGAATGATTCCCTTGACAATAAATTTAATATTGCTGATGATATTCATAAATTTAAAGTAAAGTTAGAAGAATTACAGACAATGGGGGATGGTATTTCTCAAGAAATAGTAGAGCATACATCAAAAAAAATCTCTGCTATGATGAAGGCTTTAGAAAATGAAGTTTTAATGTTAAAATCACATACAAGTGCCATAAATACATCTTTGAGTGAGGGAGAAAGCATACTTATAAATGTTAAAAATCAAAGTGAACTTATTATGAAGCAAATGATACTTTCATCTAAAAAAATGAATGAACTCGAAGAAAAAACGCAAGAACTCTCTTTTGTTTATACAAAATTTAATAGTGTAGTAGATGACATAGAAGGGATTAAATCTGACTATGTGAAATCTCAGTCACAGTTAAGCAATATAGTGCAAAATATAGAATATACCACAGCAAAAGAGTTGGTTAATATAAATGAAAAAATTGATGAGACATTGGAAAAGATTAAGCATAATGAGACTAATAATGTAAATCTACTGGCCAAAAAGGCAAAACTTAAAAATGGATATTCTAGTTTTAAAAAATAATTTTTATTTATTTTTTGTTAAATATTTTTTGCTATAATTGAGAAATAAATAATTATAAGGACAGTTATGAAAAGAAGAGATTTTTTAAAAACTTCAATTGCTGCTTCAGCAGCTATTTTAGGTACAACTGAATTATCAGCTGATGTGCATCAGGCAAGAAATTATAACAATGAAATATCAGAGGTGAATTTCCCTGAAAAAGCTCGTATGATAGTACACTCGGATCGACCACCTTTGTTGGAATCTCCGATGTCAACTTTTACACGTGGAATTACAGAAAATGATAAATTTTTTGTAAGATGGCACCTTCCAGATATTCCTCAGCATTATGATCCAGATAAATATACAATTGAAATTAATGGTTTAGTTGAAAAAGAGTTAAAAATAACATTAAAAGAATTAAAAACAGGTTTTGAACAAGTAGAAGTAGCTGCCGTACAACAATGTGGAGGAAATTCTCGTTCATCATTTAGTCCTATCACTGGTGGTATACAATGGGGTAATGGTGCCATGGGATGTGCAAAATTCAAAGGTGTAAGACTTCGCGATATATTGAATCGTGCCGGTCTTAAAAAAGGTGCGAGTTGGGTAGGCTTTAATGGTAGAGAAACTGCTGCATATTATAAAACACCGGATTTTGTGAGAGAACTTAATATGGATGAACTTGATGACCATGTTATACTTGCATATGAAATGAACGGTGAAGATTTGCCCTATTTAAATGGCTATCCTATTCGTCTTGTTATTCCAGGATACTATTCTGACAGCTGGGTTAAAATGTTAAGTCATATCACTGTTACAAATAAATATAAACACCTATTTTTTATGGATAAAGGTTATCGTATAGCTGATAATAAATGTGAATGTGAAACACCAGATCATTTATATAAAACTACAAAACCTATTACAATTATGAATGTAAAATCAATTATTGGTTTTCCTGAAAATGGAATGAAAATGTATCATAATTCTGAAATTGTTGTTCGTGGTGTGGCATGGGATGATGGTGCAGGAATAAGTAAAGTAATGGTTTCTACTGATAATGGTAAAACTTGGGATGAAGCTCTTTTAAAACAAGAAAATGGACGTTATGCATATACAGAATTTAGATATGCATTTAAACCTGCTAAGTATGGTAAATTAACTTTTATGGCAAAAGCGATTAATAATTTAGGTGCAGAGCAACCATTATCTAAAGATATTGGCTGGAATCGTGGTGGATACAAATATAATGGTATTCATGAAGTAACAGTAGAAATAATCTAAGGAAAAAAAATGAAAAAATTATTATTAATAACAATCTTATTAACTGGATCTCTTTTTGCACAAGTTAAAGGTAACATTGAAGTTCCTTACATCCCATATAAAGTTAAAATGGGAAAAGGTTTTACTACGGTTCAAGCGAATTGTTTGACATGTCACTCTTTTGGATATGTTTTAAATATGGGAAAACAGCCAAAATCTTTTTGGAAAGGAAAGATTCATAAAATGGTAGCTGATTTTAAGGCACCTATTACGAAAAAAGATCAGGCCATTATTGCAAATTATCTTACTGAATATTATGGAAACGGTAAACTAAAATAAGTTTATACAAGCCAAAATGAATAATTATTCATTTTGGCTTTCTTTAAAAATCATTACTTTTTAGATTTTAATACGAAAAAAAATATCCCAGCAATTACTAATAATATAATTATTCTAATCGTTAATGTTGTCATATTGTCTGTACTATTCATACTGCACCTCTCTTTTAAATTTCATAAAAATATGGTTGATATGCACGATCAAGCTCTGAGAGTTTAGTCTCAAATAATGTACACATTTTATTTTCAATATCTGACCAATAATATTCTAAAACAGTACTTGCCCCTACATTGCCTTCTAGTTTGTAAAAGGGTCCTTCCACAGCTTCTAAAATTTCTAAAACAGAAATTTGATTTGCATTTTTGGCAAGTTTATACCCTCCTTGCGCACCACGTATACTTATCAAGAGCTTGCTTTTTCTTAAACTTGAAAGTAATTGTTCTAAATAGCCATGTGAAATATGTGTCATGGCAGCAATCTCTTTAATTTGCATTGTTCGTGCATTCGTGGCTTGGGAAATTGTGTACATTGCAGCTAAACCATATATAGCTTTTGAAGATAAAAATGCCATTGTTATATTCCTTTTTATTAGCCTACTAATCTGTTAATATCATTGAATATTCCAAGTCCCATAAGACCGAAAAGTATGACCCAGCCTGCTATTGTTAGGTTGATTACAATCTTTTCACTCGGCTCGCGTCTAAAGAGTAATTCATATAAATTAAACATGATGTGTCCGCCATCTAGTGCTGGAATAGGTAAGAGGTTTAGCACACCAAGATTGACAGATATTAGGGCTGCAAAAAATAAAACACTCATCCAACCCGCGGCCGTTGCATCAGATGTGATTTTTACAATGGAAATAACACCTCCCATCTCAGAAGCCGGTACATCTCCTGTTATAAGCTTTTTCATACCGGTAAAGATTAAAGTAGAAGCAAATACAGTTTGATTTGTTGCATATTGTAATTTCTGAGTAAAATTAAGTTTTTTCTTATGCATAACGCCAGCTGCAGAGATACCTATCATTTTACGTTTGACATCTTCTCCATACATATTTTTTGCATCTTGAAGTTTTGGTGTCAATGTGATAAATTTCATATACCCTTTTCTATCAATTTTAAGTGACAATGAACCTTGAGCATTTGTAATTTTTTTAGCCATTTCTTTCCATGTACTTATTTTCTTACCGTTAATAGTTAAAATAGTATCGTTAGATTCAAGACCGGCAACAAATGCAGGAGAATCCTTTACAACTGTACCTATTACTGGTGCTAGTATTTGAGGATTTCCAAGTGCTATAACAAAATACAAAATAAATGCAAGTATAAAATTAGCCCCAGGACCAGCTAAAAGAATTAAAATTTTTTGCAGAGGTGTTTTTGTGTTATAACTATCTGCATCATAACTTTTTTTACTTGGATCGGCATCATCCTGACCTTTCATGCGTACGTATCCACCTAAAGGAATAGCTGAAATACTCCAGTCGGTGTTAAAAGCACGAAAAGTAAAGAGACGTTTACCAAAACCAATACTGAAAACTTCTACATAGACGCCCATAAGACGTGCCATCGTGAAATGCCCAAGCTCGTGAAAAAATATAAGTCCTGAAAGAACTAAAAGTGATACTACCCAACTCATGCTATGCTTTCCTTCATAATTGCTTTTTTAAATCCCCAAAGATATTCTAATCCGGAGTAGAGCGTTAAAAATACTGCGAACCAAAGAAGTG
>JALUXS010000098.1 GCA_027013185.1 Sulfurimonas sp. | reverse complement strand
TTTGCAAGCCGAGGATATGTACTGCTTCCTTCAGCAGATGGACCATGACAACCAGAACAACCATTAGCAAAAAAAAGCATCTCGCCCCGGTTATACATGCCATCATTTGCGTATATTTTTGTTATTAGAATAATAAATAATAAAATAAATCTCACTCTCATCTCCTCTTTGCTATAATTGTATCAAAAAGTAGTCACAAATTGAATAATTTTACGTTTGAATACCCTTCTATTTTAATACTTTTACTTTTGGTAATTTGTATCTACAAATGTCCACAAACGCTTAAACAGATTATATTTCCACATATACAGCTTTTTTCAAAAAAAACTTCTTTAATAAATAAAGAAAAACTTCTTTATTCTCTTATATTGGCATCAATGATTCTCGCTCTTGCATCTCCTATAACGTATGATCAAAAAACTTCAAGCAAACGAAAAGGACGAGACCTTGTCTTTGCACTTGACACCAGTGGTTCTATGGCAGAGAGTGGGTTTGATACAAAAAATCCACAAAAAAGAAAATTTGATGCACTCAGAGAACTTCTAAAATCTTTTATAACAAAACGTTTTAATGATAATGTCGGAGTAAGTATTTTTGGTACCTATGCCTACCCTGCTATTCCTTTGAGTTATGATATGAATAGTGTTGCCTTTTTACTTAATTTTTTTGATGTTGGCATTGCAGGAGATAGTACTGCCATAGGAGAAGGATTAGCAACAGCACTCAAAATACTTAAAAAAGGAGAAGCGAAAGAAAAAGTTATTATTCTTATTACAGATGGCTTTGAAAATAGCGGTTCTATTTCTGTAAAAGAAGCAGTAAAAAGAGCAAACAAGTTACATGTAAAAATTTACACTATAGGGATAGGAGATAGTACTACATTTGATGCGAATCTTCTCAAACTTATAGCAAAGAATACAAAGTCTAAAATGTTTGCAGCTAAAAATGCAGAAGCATTACAAGATGTTTATAAAGAGATAGATAAACTCGAACCGAGTGCCATACGTTCTAAACATTATCTCAACAAACAAAATCTTTACATGTACCCTCTTTCTTTAGCATTTTTATTACTTCTTTTCCTTGCATTCAAGCAAAAAGAAGAGCAACTATGACTCTTTTATATCCTTGGGTTCTATTTGGATTTATACCCCTATATTTTTTATATAAAAGCGATGCAAGTCCAAAAGAAAAAGAGAAAAAACGACAAAAATATTTACTTTACATAACACTTTTTTTCGCATTACTGGCTTTAAGCAGACCTGTGATGATTAATACACCCAGTGAGCAAAAATTTGATGCCAAAGATTACATTATAGCTCTTGATGCCTCATTTTCAATGCAAGCAGATGACTTAAAACCGACACGGTATGACGCGGCAAAAAAAAATATAAAGCGTATTTTAAAAAGCTTGAGTAAAGACAGATTTAGTATATTTGCTTTTACATCCAATACTATGCTTATATCACCGCCGACAACAGATAGTACAATAAGCATGATGGCACTCAATTCCCTTGAACCAAAATATATACTGACAAAAGGCACTTCCCTGCTCTCTTTATTTAAAAGTATTGCAAAAACATCTTACAAACAAAAAAATCTTATTATTTTTACTGATGGAGGCGAGGATAGAGACCTCAATGAACTTGTCCAACTATGTAAAAAAAATTCCATTATTCCTTATATAGTTGCTACAGGTTCAAACAGCGGAGCAACACTCAAAAAAGAAAATAAGCCCATCTTAGATACGAATAAAAACCTTGTGATTTCTAAAATAAATCCTCTTCTTGAACCTTTAGCTAAAGAGTGCAACGGAGAATATTATGAATTACATACAAATAAAGATATAGCCAAAGAAATTATTGCAGATATAAAAAATAAAAATAGCGACATAAAATCAACCATAAAAGTACTTAGCTATAAAGAACTTTTCATGTTCCCTCTTGTTATAGCACTTTTAAGTTTTTTTATTTCTGTCACAAAACTGCAGCAATTTTTTATATTTATTCCCTTATTTCTTTTACCCTATCAAAGTCATGCGGCATCACTCTTTGATTTTTACCATAACAACAAAGCAAATCAAGCATATAAAAGTAAAAAATTTATTGTAGCTGCAAAAGAGTTTAAAAAGATTTCACCCTCACCAAAAAGCTACTATAACAGTGCAACTGCCTACTACAAAGCAAAAAATTATAAAAAAGCTATAGAACTTTTTTCTCAAATACAATCTACAAATCCGAAATTAAAACAAAATATTTTTTATAATCTCGCAAACTGTGCTGTAAAATTAAAAAAATATAAGCGAGCTAAACGTTATTATCAAAAAGCTTTGGCACTTGGATTTGATAAAGATGCTTTTTACAATCTTTCACTTTTATATAAATTAGGAGTAAAAGAGCAAAAAAATCTCTCTGATATGCTTCCTAAAAAAAGAAAACAAAAAAAAGAGGTAACAAAACAAAATCAGAAAAAAAGTACAAGTAAAAGTGCCTCATCCAAGTCAAATCAAAAAGCTTCACAAAAAAGTAATGGGAGTGGTAAAAACAAAAAAAAGAAAAAACAAAATCAAAATTTACAGCTCACAAAACATAAAAATAAATCAAAATATAAACTGGGCTATAAAGCCTATGAACTTATAAACAAAGGATATACAAATGAAAAACACCCTTGGTAAAATTACTTTATTGATTATACTCTTTTGTGTGTCACTTTTTGGAAACACCCAATTGGCAACATATAAGCTACAAACCAATAAAAAAAGTGTTCATATAAAAGAGCCTCTCCTTCTTACCTTTACAGCCAAACAAAAAGATCATAATGACAATATGTTTTTTGAATTTACTATACAAAAAAGTCCTGATTATGAGGTAAAACTTCTGCATAAAACTATACACGATAATAGCTTTCACAATACTACAACAATTTTTCAATATGTACTTTTTGCATTAAAAGAAAAAACGTTGCATATAAAATTTAATTTTATTATACGAACAGCCAGTGATAAAGCTGTAAAGCAAAGTTATGTGGACGATCATGATAATAGTGTAGGTATTAGTACTTCAAATACAAAAGTAGTTCTAAAGCCATTAACAATAAAAGTAAAAAAATTGCTACAGCCCGTAGATTTGGTAGGAGATTTTACGCTTCACTCAAAAATAGATACGACACAAATCAATCAATATGGTGCAGTGAATCTTCATTATATACTAAGCGGCACAGGGTACAAAAATTCTCACTTAAATATACTGAACAAAGCTATTAAAAATGTAACAATATTTTCAAAAATCAATAATGATTTATCAAAACTTACACAAAGTGGTTTTATTATTAAGACAGAATACATATATGCTATGACTTCAAAAAACAACTTTACAATTCCCGCATTCTCTTTACATGTATACTCTCCCAGTAAAAATAAATACTACACACTGCATGCAAAAACATATAATATAAAAGTGCAAAAGATGGATACTACAACATTAATAGACAAAACAGATGCACCTAAAACAGAAAATTTTATAAATACTCAAGCAATAAAAGAGTTTTTCATCTATGCTTTGCTCTTTTTAGCTGGATTTTCAACTGCCAAAATAAGCCAAAAATCATTTTTTAATAAAAATAAAAAGAGAAAATTTGAAGATATTCAAAATGCAAAAACAGTTAAAGAATTGCTTATGCTCTTAGTAATGCATTATCAAGAGAGAGGTTTAGACACATATATTTCAAAGCTTGAAGCAAACGCCAATGATGGACATTCGCTCAATCTTAATAAAATAAAAAAAGATATACTCAATAAACTTATGTAAAAAATTCTACATAAACCTTATCAAGATATTTTTTTGCTTTCTCGGCTTTTTGTATTTTTGGTTCAAAAAGCTCTTGCATTGCAGGATATTTTTCTGAGTACTCTTTATACAAATCACATTTCATATCTATATGACTTTTAAATTGATCTACAACTGCCAACATATCTTCTGGTGTTGCAATCCACTGCATAAAATTTTTGAACATTCTTTCTCGAACATCTATAGCAAAAGATTCATCTAATTCCGCAGCCATACGTTTTAAATCCCATCTTGAAAAGTAAATACCACTCTTAGCAGGAGGTATGATCTCTGCATAAATTGCACGTAAATAATCAGGATAATCTTCATAATCCTCATCTTCAACACAGCTTCCATCAACACAAGCATCTTGCATTGCCTGTTTTTGCATCACTTCAAATTCACTTCTTAATTCATTTAAATCTTTTATATCCATAGTAATCTTCCTATCTTATGTATTTTTCAAATATTTCTTTTGCTAAAGCTTCGCCAAGCAAAGTATTATTCTTTTCTAGATATGTCCCAATCAATTTTTCTCCATCCCTAAGGACAAAATCGCATTTATTATAAACTTGTACAAATTCATCGGCTTCATCTAAAAGTTCAACTGCATTTGCTTGATATTCAGGAGCTATATATGCCCCGTTTACATGTGATTTTTTCATATTTGAAAGCGTAAAATAAAAATCGTCTTCACGTATATTCATAGGTATCATCATTGCATCGACATTGTTTGCTTTTATTTCTTTATTGAGCATTACAAACAGTCTATTTGGACTAGCATGTTCAGCAATAAGGCCAAAGAGTTTTGTCTCTTTTTTAATATCATCAGCAGCATTCATCGTATCTATAGTATTCATATGTTCACTCATTTGATCCCCCACAATTCTTTTGCTTCTTCTTCTTCAATTCTACATCTGTTACACAGTTTTTCTCCACCCTTATATGCAAAGAAATTCCCGCATTCATCACATCTTTTTATATCAAAATGAACTAAAGTTTCAATTTTTGGCTCAAAAAAGCTTGCAAGAGAAAATGTATTTCTCAATGTTAAAGAGTTTGGTTCACATACATCATGACAACTGTGACACTGAACACAACTAAGTGGATTGAAATTAATCTTACTCCCTCTATGGTCTGAACTCAGTGCCCCTGTCGGACAGATTCTATAACACATTTGACAATTTGTACATGTAGTTTCATCTAAATCTTTTTGTGAAATAAATGAAATATCTTCTATATCAATTGTATGAAAAACTTCTGGCACTTTTGCACGTTTCATAGCCATAAGCAATAAACTACGTCTTTGAGGAATATTTTTCTCTTTTATCTTCATTATGTCTTGTGCGGTAACTTTATGTGTTTTTACATTTTTGTCACTGGCATTAACTTCATTTTGCAATTGCTGCTTTATGCTTATGGCAGTTTTAACACCTTCTTTAGAAAGTAATTTACGTCTACTTAAAGCGTCTATTTCTTTTGTAACTTCATAATTTAATTTTTCTACATGTAAAGATTTTTTCTGCACCATTGCTTCTAGGAGAAAATTTACTTCTTCTGCCCTGTTCTTTATAATACTAAGGTTTGTTTTTGCAATCTCACAATTACTACATGGTCCTATATCTAAAGTAACTTCTTCGGACGATATTAAAGCAATACTTAGTAATTCTTCAACACTTAATGATGCTATACATGGAAAATTTTCATCATTACATGTAAGAACGCTTTCTTCATCTTCTAAAAATTTAAAAACATAATTTATCGGTTTAAAATCATCTAATGTGTATGCAGCCGTTGGACAAACAGCATCACAGCCGCCACACCCAACACATTCACTGGGGGTAAAGGATATAGCGGAGTTTTCCAACTTTATAGTTTCAACAGGACATGCCTCTACACAACTATTACAAATCGCAAATTTATTTGAAGTATGAACACATTTGCTGACATCTAAGGTTAAAAGACTCATACTGGGTAGTTATATCCATTATTTTTTAATTCTGTTAAATATTCAAAATCACTCATCATAAATTCTAAACCCAAATCAGCAGCATCAAAGTAAAATGCTGTCCCTGCCTCACTTTTGACATTGAGAAGGTACATTGGAGCCCACTCTAAAATATGATCTTTCATAAATCCATATTGAAGCTGTGAAAGTTGTTTTGCCATTTCCATATTATCATCTTCTAGTGCTTTGAGCTCTGCTTTGCACAATTCATACATAAATTCTAACTCAACACCTATATGATCAGATGCCATTACACGAGCTTTATCTAGCTCAACTTTAAATTCAAAAGCATTAAAAATTGCTTGCACTGGATTCTCGCCGCCAGTCTCCAACATCTGATCTTCTCGCATATAAAAAGATTCGTAAGGAATTAAATGAAGTAAAAAAAGGTTAGTAAAATCAACATTCAAATATCGTTCTATCAAATCTTTTGAACTATGTTCTTTTCTTCTTTTCCAATCTTTAAATGTTGGAAAAAAAGAGAGTATATTTTCATCTTCTTCTATTGATTTTAATAGCCCTTCATCAATTTCACCTATCATAATTCTTGAAATGAGTGCATATATATTTATTCTTGCAATCTGCTCTTGTTTTAAATCATTATTCATAAACAATGTACCTTATTGGAAATTTTTCTTAGAAGTATAGTAAAGCCACACTTGAAGTGGGCTTTAACTTTATTGTTAAACGTCTTTAATATTAAACTCGTAAGCTTTTTGGCTTGGTTTTACAGGACGTTTAATGTGATATGGACGACGTAATTTATCTGCCGCTGTTAATGGACGAGATAATTGATCTCTCCATGCTTTGTAAACTTTGAAGTTACTTTCATAATTTACATAAATATTACCTATTTTCTCATCAGCTCCAGCCTTAGAAAGAATAACTTTTTGATGCCAACCATGATTTCCGGCAATAGGGTCTGGATGACAAGGAGATACAGCATTTTGCCATGCACCACTAAGTCCATTCCACCAGATATCTTCAAGGTCTCTATTGTACTCTTTAAACTGCCATGCTTTATGAGGATGAATACCCTCAGTAGTTGTCATAGTTCCAATTTTTCCATCATTTGTCATAGAAACTTTTGGAGAACCTAAACTCATGATACCAAGAGTATGCTCAAATCCAGGGATTTTTACAGAGTCTTGAAGTTTCCATCGACCAGCATGGTGTGAACATGCAAGTACACCCGGACGAGTTGCTTCAGTTGGTACAGCCATAGCAATAAAATAACCACTTTTAATGCCAGTTAAAGTATCTTGAATCTGTACTTTTACAGCATCACCACGTTTGATACCAAGTTTCTCAGCATCTTTTGTATAAATCCATACAGGGTTATGGTTTTGTGAAATTTCCATTAAATGTTTAGAGTTCACAGAACGCGTATGAATATTATATGGTAGACGATAGATATTATTTAGTGCAAATTCATTATCTCCTTTCATATGCTTATGGTGTACCTGTGTGACAAGGTGAATCATTTTTTCACTCTCTGCATCATTTCTTGGATAAATAGGCACCGCATACTCAGGCCACTTCCATTCATCAGCTAACCACTCAGAAAAGAACTCAAGTTTCTTACTTAATGTATGGAAACCTTCATGAAGCTTACCGTCTACATCAACGCCTATAGATTTTTTGAAATTACCATCATCAACCCATAATGCACCAAACTCATCTTTAGTTACTTCATTTTTAGCATATTTATGACCATGTGCATGGTAATGTGTTCCATCAAATTCAAGCTCTTCCTCTTGAGGTTTATACACATCAGTTTTCTCAGTCCAAGCACCATGATCTCTCATATAGCTATAGATTGGATACTCTTCACCTTTATAAAGTTTTGTAGCTTCTGCTTTTAGTTTTGGTAATAACTTAAATGCTTCATCAAAATACTCAGGTACAGTAACACAACGAGACGGATCTTTTTTACTTGCCCAGTATTTTGCAATACCAAGAGAACCATCAGGGTCAACATGATGCATAATAAGGTTTGGCCAGAATTCGCTCTCTTCCCAAACTTCACCAAGACCAAATTTCATGTGTGCTTCTAGTGTAGCACGAGTTGGATCTTTTGGTTTCCAACCAGCTTTTTCAGCAGCAACACGAAGTACCGCTTGACGGAATTCAATACGTTGTTCTGGTTTAGATGGAGTAGATTGTTGATCATTTCTCTCACCAGCAAGTCCAACAGGAAGTACATAATCACAATACCAGTTTGTCTCAGACCATGTTGGAGACAAGTTAAATGTTAATTCAAATTTATCTTCACGCTTTAATGCTTCCATCCATCTGAAACCATCCGGATTAATCCAGAGTGGATTGTGCATTCTTGGAACATATACAGCCATAGACTTAGGAATCTTAAGACCTTTTTTTGTCCACTTTTCATGCCATTCTTCATCCATCATAAGTTGCGGCATCATAAATCCCATTTCATATGTTGCTATAGGATATTCCGGTGGCCAAGCAATTTCATTCCATGCATCAGTTTTTGGTGGGTGAACACCAGCCACTGTAGCTTTGTCACCTTTACCGGCAACTGAAATTTCATGCCAATGGTGCATACCTATTCCACCAATATCTCCACGCATTGCTCCAACAAGAGCAAGAGGTAAGAAACCAGCACGAGTATTCATCCAACCACCACGGTGACCAATTGCTCCCCCACGCCAAAGGTAAGATGCTATTTTAGCACCGGCTGGAACAAAAAGTTCCCATAATTCGTCAAGTTTATATTCCATGCCTTCAAGACGACATTCTTTTACTACAAACTCTTTTGTATATGGAGCATAAAGTTCTTTCGCTAACTCAATAAATGATTCATAAGAATCATCTTTTGGCATTTTAGAAATATAGCCATAACCAATCATCTTTTTAAGATAATCTTTATTTGCCATCAATCTGTCCCAGTTCATCCAGTTTTTTACATATTCATGATTTACTACATCCGAACCATCTTTTTTCTTTTCATGTAAAACACGATTTGCTAAATAAAGATAAAGAGCTGCTTCTGTTCCTGGCCAAGTTGGAATCCAAAGGTCAGCCATACCAGCTGAGTTTGACATACGAGGGTCAATAACAACCATCTTAGCACCACGCTTTCTAGCATCAGCAATATAACCTGCTGATTGTTGGAAGTAGTGACCTGCATCTGCAGCATGTGATGATTGTAAGAAAATAAGATCAGCATTTGCCCAATCTGGTGAATTTCTATCATCATTTGCCCATTGAATTGTACCTTCACGAGCACCTGCAGAACAGATATTTGTATGTGAGTTATATCCGTCAATACCTAAAGATTGTGGAACACGTGGGCCAAAACCATTTTCATTTGGACGACCAACATGGTACATAATAGATTTTTTAGAAACTTCATCACCAACTTTTAGAGTATCGTGCATTTTCTTACCGATTGCAGCCATTGCTTCATCCCAAGTTACACGAACCCACTTCCCTTCACCACGTTTAGAACCTGGAGCTCTTTTGATTGGAAAAGGTATACGATCTGGATCGTACATTTGGGATGTTACAGCATACCCTTTTGCACAGTTACGACCACGAGAACCTGTATGTAATGGATTACCCATATATTTACGTACAGTAAGTACTCCTTTATCAAAATCGTTCTTGTTAACCCATGCAGTTAACCCACAACCAGCCTCACAGTTTGAACAAACTGTAGGCACGATTGTGTAATCATTTACTTGAATACCATCTGGATTTTCAGCACTTCTTACACCATGACGCTCAATACCACCACGTTTCCAATCCGTTCCATCTAACTCTTTAAAACTATCCCATTCAGATTGATCAGGATAAAATGAAAGCGTTTTAGGTGTATTTGTAAACTTAGAATCAGTTACAGACTCTGCCTTTGCATCAGTTGCAAATACACCCTTTGCTATAGCCACACCAGCAACACTAAATGCAGCACCTTTTAAAAATGTTCTTCTACTTTGTAAATACATTTATATTTTCTCCTTAACTCATTGGTAATAATTGTGGAATAACTAGCCAAACATGTTTTACTACCCATAGACCTACGATTGCTAGAATAGCCGCAAGACTTAAAAGACTGTTACTTTTGCTGACTCTTGAAAGAGCAACAAGTAACATTGGTAAGATATACGCAACCCATTGTCCTATCCAGAACATAGTTGAATACTCACCATTCCCTTTTACATGTGCTAAAATAGCTGTTACTTCTTCTGATTTCATTCCACCGAAGATGTATTCTGACATGTAAATTATAAATGCCAGTAAAGCACTTAAACCTAAAATCGCTCCGAAAAATTGTTTTGTTTCATCACTAAGTTTTGAACCACCAAGTAAAATAATAGCTGCTGAACCAGAAAGAGTTGCTGCTAAAATCATTTGTACTGATTCTGTTGACATTTGCCACAATTCACGTGCACTTGCCTCTGCCATAATACCAGCAGTATAGAGTGTAACAGGAATAGCAAGAAGTGTTAACCAAAAAAGCATCTTATCAAAAAAACCTACAGGATTTTTTGTAAGTAAACAGTTTTCTTTTCTAATCATTACGACTATCATAATGAATTCCATAGCAACAAATAGTGTTGCCATCCATGCACCAACTGTAATAGCTGACGTCCAATGAGGATAGAAAAATATATGCCACATTCTAAATGGTTGATGTAAATCAGCCAATGTAAACAATAAGAAAACATTCATAAATATAAATGAAACTATAAGTGTTAAAGTCCTTAGTCCTTTCATTTCACTAGAATTTTTTCTAAGTAATAAGAAAAGCATAAAGATTAAACCTGTACCTATACTTTTCGCCCACATATTCATTGTAACAAACCAGCCCCAAAATATGTCTGGTAACGGTACGTCCAAAGTCACTACTGCATGTGTTGCAGCCAAAGATTCATGTATCATTCGTGGTGCCCTCCTAAAGGAAGTGTTGTAATTTTATCAAATAAGTTAAAACCTTCAATTCTTTGTGATGCAAGAGGATTAAGATTTACGTCTCCACCTCCAACATAAAAGTGATGAGGATTTGTACCCTTCTCAGGTTTACGTACTCGCACATCTCTATGATCTTGAATATACTTAGAAATATTTGAAGCTGGATCGTCAAGATCACCAAAAATATTTGCTTCAACAGGACATGCAACAACACAAGCAGGCATCATACTTGATGCAATACGGTGTGCACAATATGTACACTTATCTGCTGTTTGTGTTTCTGGGTCTATATAAATAGCACCATAAGGGCAAGCCATAACACAACCTGCACAACCTATACATCTCTCTTTATCAATATTTACAATACCGTTCTCTATATAATGAAGAGCCGATACCGGACATATTCTTTCACATGGTGCATTTTCACAGTGATTACATCTAAGAGGAGTAAATGTTCTCTTAGTTTCTGGGAAAGTTCCCACATCCACATACTTAACACGAAGTCTCCATGTACTAAGTGGAACTTCATTCTCCACTTTACATGCGATCTCACAACCTTTACAACCCATACACAGGTGTAAATCAACTAGGAAACCTAATTGCATATATTCTCCTTTGGCCAATTACGGCTTAATTAAGATTTATAACTACGACTTATTAACATTAAAAGAAGCCCTTATGCACGGCATTTCAAGCTTTTTTTACTACAACAATCTTAGCCAAGTTTGCTTAAATAAGTTATAAATTAGTGATAAGAATTTGATTATTTTTGGAATGTGTGTATTTTAGAATTATTAATATTCTTAATATTTATAATTACCATAAATATTTAAAATATATGCAGTAATTATAAAGAATATTTATTTCATACGAACGCGAACAGATGCTTCATGTGCAGTTAAACCTTCGGTATGAGCTATAAGTGCACATTCTTTTCCTATTTCATTGATAGCTTTAGAACTAAATGAGATGATAGAGCTTTTTTTCATAAAATTCTCAACACCTAAGGGTGAATAAAATTTTGCTGTTCCTCCTGTTGGTAAAGTATGATTTGGTCCAGCAACATAGTCACCAATAGCCTCAGGTGTATTATGACCTAAAAATATGGCTCCGGCATGTTTAATGTATGGCAAAAGTTCAAAGGGGCTCATTGTTGCCACTTCTAAATGTTCAGGAGCAATTTTATTCATCAAGCTAATTGCTTCTTGCATATTTTCACTTACTATTATTGCACCACGTTCTTCGATTGACTTTCTTGCTATCTCCTGACGAGGAAGTTTGAGCAACCATTTTTCTATTTCGATTTTCACCGCGTCAGCCAGTTTTTGTGATGGCGTAATTAAAATAGAACTTGCCATCTCATCATGTTCTGCTTGAGAAAGTAAATCTATAGCTAAATGATTTGCATTTGCACTCTCATCCGCCAAAATACCGATTTCACTCGGTCCGGCTATCATATCTATGTTAACTTCACCAAAAACCATTTTTTTTGCTGTTGCAACAAAAATATTTCCCGGTCCCGTAATAACATCTACCTTAGGTATTGTCTCTGTTCCATAAGCAAGAGCAGCAATAGCACTTGCTCCTCCGACTTTATATACTTCACTTACGCCGCAAAGATGACATGCTGCTAAAAGTAATTCATTTGGTTCGTTATCAGGTGTCGGTGTACAAACTATAATATTTTCTACACCGGCAACTTGTGCAGGAATTACATTCATAAGTAGTGAAGATGGATAAGCAGCTTTACCTCCCGGAATATAAAGTCCAGCACTATCCACAGGTGTTACTTTTTGTCCTAATATCGTCCCGTTTGCTTCTGTATCAAACCAAGACTTTGGTTTTTGTTTTTCATGATATGTTTTAATTCTATCATAGGCTAAATGCAGAGAGTCTTTTAAAGTTTTATCAATATTTTCATAAGCTTTTTGCATAGAAGCTGTTGTTATTTTTAAATCTTCATCACTCTTCGGCGTCCAATTGTCAAATTTTGCAATATGCAATTTGAGTGCCGAATTTTTATCTGTTTTAATATCTTCAATAATACCGCCAACAATACCACTCACATGAGCAATATCCATCTTTCCACGGGTTAAAAGTTCATCGAATTTTTGACTAAAATTGCTATCAGTTGACTTTACAAATATCATTTTTTCATTACTCTCTTTTTAGATTTTTCAAAATCTGTTTTTACAGTAGCTAATGCACCCACAAAGTTAGGTGCCTGAATATACCCCAACAAAGGCTGGTACATTGGACTTCCATCAGGAAATAAGAACCAAATACCCGGAAGACCAGGAGTATTTCGTGCAAGAGTAGCAGGAATATAATCTCTCTGATCTGTCCATGAACGAATAGCTATGAAATCTCTGTTTACTGCTTTTATTACTTTTGAATCATGAAATGTTGTTCTATCTAAAAGAAGACAGTATTTGCATGAGTGACTAGAAATTATAAACATTACAGGTTTATTCTCTTTTTTCGCTAATTCTATTCCACTATTATAATCTTTCGCCCAATGGATTCCATCTGCCATAAGTGTTGTTGTAAATAACAAAGCTATGGTTAGTACTATTTTACGCATATTTTTTTACCTTTTTTAATAATTCTTTTGCACACATCTCAGGATTTTTATTTGTTACATTTATAACGATATCTGCAAGTTCCAAATATCCTGAACGTCTTTCATTATAAAGCTCTTTTGCTTTTTTTAAATTTTTGAGAAGCGGTCTTTTTTTTAATTTTTTAGCAGCATTGGGATGCTCTTTAATTCTTTTAATGATTGCATCAAAAGGAGAATCTAAAAGCACAATTGTACCTATTTTTTTTAAATTTTCCTGTTTATAAAAACCACCGCCGGTAGAAACAAGCGTATTGTGCACACTTTTTTCAAGCCATTTTGCAACATGTCTTTCTAATTTACGAAAATACTTTTCGCCTTCTGCTTCAAATAAAGCCTTAATCTTTCTATTTTCCATACTTTCTATAAGATCATCCGTATCTATGGCAATATAATCAGAATGTTTGACAACTTCTCTAGCTACACTGCCTTTGCCCACGCCCATAAAGCCTATAAGTACAATATTTTTCATTCCTCTTCCAATATATAATTAGCTGTAATTTTAACATACTTCATATAAAAGTATACTACAAAGCTTTCATTTATATGCTATTTATCTACAATTGGTATAATATCTTTCAAAATAATAATAGAGTAGGTTTCGTATGAAAAATAAAAAAATTATCACCCTTGGATTTGCATCTACTGCTGCTTCTATAGCACTCTTATTCTCTTCATCTTTGTTTGCACAAAGTTCAGTAAAAGATGCCCAAGTCTCTAGGCTCCAAGCTTTAGAAAAATTTACAAAAGTCGTTAGTATTGTAGAACAATATGATGTTGATAAAGTCACTATTAATGAACTCATAAACAAAGCACTTGATGGTATGATGAAAAATCTTGATGCACATTCGAACTACTTGACACAAAAAGATTATAAACGACTTAAAGTACAAACAAATGGTGAATTTGGTGGCCTTGGTATAACAGTTGGCATGAAAGAGGGCGCACTTACAGTAATTTCTCCTATTGATGGGACGCCCGCAGATAAAGCCGGATTAAAAGCAGGTGATATTATTTTAAAAATAGATAATAAATCAACAATTGGTATGACCATTGATGAAGCTGTCTCACTTATGCGAGGCAAAGTTGGTGATCCAATAAACGTAATGATTGTTAGAAAAGGAGAAATGAAACCTCTTGCATTTCATATTGTTCGTGGTGTTATTACTATTGATTCCGTCAAAGCAAAAACAATAGATAAAAATATCTTATATATTAGAGTTGCAAGTTTTGATAAAAAAGTAGTTGAAGATGTGCAAAAAGAGATTAAAAAAAGAAAAGGCAGTACAAAAGGTATTATTTTAGATCTAAGAAATAACCCAGGCGGTCTTCTTGATCAGGCAGTTGGTTTAGTTGATACTTTTGTCGATAAAGGCATAATAGTTTCGCAAAAAGGAAGACGTGCAGCAGAGACAAAAACATACTCTGCACATCCTGGCAATACTCTTACAAAGGTTCCTATGGTTGTTTTAGTCAATGGAGGAAGTGCAAGTGCGAGTGAAATTGTAAGCGGTTCCTTACAAGACCATAAACGTGCTGTCCTTGTTGGAGAAAATACTTTTGGAAAAGGAAGTGTTCAAGTTGTTCTTCCTATCACGAAAACAGAAGCTATAAAACTTACTATTGCAAGATATTATTTGCCTAGCGGACGTACCATTCAAGCAGTTGGTGTTAAACCTGACATCAAAGTACTTCCGGGTGAATTAAAAACATATAAAAATGAATTTGCAATTAAAGAAGCAGATTTAAAAGCACATCTCAAAAAAGAACTTGCAAAAGTTGATGGAAAAAAAGCAAAGACTAAAGAAGATAAAAAAGATAAAAAAGATATAATTACACCAAAAATGCTGGACAAAGATCTTCAGCTTAAAGAGGGTGTTGATATTATCAAAGCTCTTATTATTACAAAAGGATAAAAAGTCAATGGAAAAAAGGGATTTACTTTACGAAGGCAAGGCAAAAAAATTATTTTTAACAGAAGATGAAAACTTGGTTATTTCTGAGTTTAAAGATGATTTAACAGCGTTTAATGGTGAAAAAAAGTCAAGTGAAGCCGGTAAAGGTGCACTAAACAATAAAATTTCAACGGAGTTATTTAAGCTTTTAGAAGAAAACGGTATTCCGACTCACTTTGTTAAAATGTTAGATGACAACCATATGCTTCATAAAAAAGTTGATGTTATTATGATTGAAGTTATTGTTCGTAATATCGCCACAGGAAGTCTTACTCGTAATCTTGGTATTGAAGATGGCACAGTGTTACCTTTTACTCTAGTAGAGTTTGATTATAAAAATGATGCACTCGGTGACCCTAAGCTTAATGATCAGCATGCTCTTATTCTTGGACTTGTTGATTTTCAAGATGAGCTTGACAAGCTTCGTCGTATGGCAAGACAAATCAATGATATACTCAAGCCTTATTTTGCACAAAAAGGTCTTAATCTAGTTGATTTTAAACTTGAATTTGGAAAAGACAAGGACGGAAATATCATTCTTATTGATGAAATTTCACCAGACAATTGTCGTTTCTGGGATATAAAAAGTGGTGAAAAAATGGATAAAGACAGATTTCGTCAAGGCCTTGGCGGATTAACAGTAGCCTACGAGCAAGTATTAAATAGAATTTTAGGAAAGTAGTAACATGAAAGCAATAGTAAATGTATTTTTAAAAGCAGGCGTATTAGATTCTCAAGGAAAAGCTGTGCATCATGCACTTGATTCTCTTGGTTTTAACAGCGTTGAAGATGTACGCATCGGAAAACAAATTGTACTTCAATTAGATGAAACAAACAGAGAAAAAGCTATGACTGATGCTACAAAAATGTGTGAAGAACTTTTAGCCAATACAGTCATTGAAGATTATACTATAGAGCTTGTATAATGAAAGTTTCAATTTTACAATTTCCTGGAACAAACTGTGAATATGATACACAGTATGCTTTTGAGAAACTTGGTGCACAAACAGAAATAGTATGGCATAAAACAACAAGCATTCCACAAAATACTGATTTACTGGTAGTCGCCGGTGGATTTTCATATGGCGATTATCTTAGAAGTGGTGCTATTGCAAAATTTAGTCCCATAATGGCTGCGGTTCAAGAGTATGCTTCAAAAGGCGGTAAAATTTTAGGTATATGCAATGGTTTTCAAGTTTTAACAGAGGTAGGTCTTCTACCCGGTGCTTTAAAACGAAATGAAGGTTTACATTTTATCTCAAAATACCATCATTTAAAAGTAGAAAATAATAACAATATATTTTTAAAAGAACTTAACAATAATGATATTGTCAATATCCCTATTGCCCATCATGATGGAAATTATTACATTAATGAAGATGGACTTGCTAATCTTGAAAAGCATGAACAAATTTTACTTCGGTATACTGATAAGAACGGGACGATAAAAAATCCAAACGGAAGTGTTGCAAGTATTGCCGGTGTTTGTAATAAAGAAAGAAATGTTTTTGGTCTTATGCCACACCCGGAACGTGCAATGGAAGCAATTTTAGGCAGTGATGACGGTATTAAAATGTTACAAGGGTTTTTAGTATCGTGATAAAAACACTTTTATTTACTCTTCTTCTTGTTACATCACTTTTTGCAAATAAAGTGATATACCTGAGTTATGATCAGATTCCAAAAAGAGTAATTAAAGGTGAAATATTTTCTGTAACATACAAGGCACTTTCAACTGTTAAACACTTTGATGATATATCTTATGAATTTTCAAACTACCCCGGTTTAAATATTTTAGATGATGTACCACAAAGAATACGAACCGGAAAGTATTATTACGATACTTTTCATATGCAAGTTACAAAGAATAACGCAAAAATTCCTGATGTTACCGCTTTTTTAATGGCTCCTCATGATTATAATGGAACCCTGCTTAAGGGACCAAAACTTAATGTCATTACACTTAACCCTAATCAGAAATTTTCAAATATCATAGCAAACAGCGTAACACTTTATGAGTACAAAACGACAGTTTATGACAATAAACATAATATTGTTATATTTGTAGCCTCTGCACAAAACTGCGATATTACAAAAATGCATTTTAACAATGTTTACAAACAAGGTATTGAATCACAAAGTGGCTCATATAAAGATGCAAAAATCACTTACTTTGTGCTTATTGATAAAAAAATAGAAAATTTTTCATTTTCTTATTTTAATCTACTTAAAAATGATTATGTAACTTTAACCATTCCTATCATTTTAAGTGATGACAGTGTTAGTACGCAAAGTGATTTAAAACCGAGAGATCAGTCACATGATACCATTAAAATGTATATAGCTGCAGCTGTTGCACTTATTGGCTTTTTTCTCATTATTATAAGACGGAAATACCTTTATTTGCTATTTATACTCATACCACTTATATACATCACCTATTTGGCAATACCAGCAGAAAAAATATGCATAAAGCAAGGAGCTAAAATTCATTTATTACCAGTAGAAAATGGAACTATCTTTGAAACAACACAAACACAATATCACTTAGAGAAAGAAGGACAAGTGCAAAACTTTATAAAAGTAAAACTAAACAATAATAAAATAGGCTGGGTAAAGAATGAAGATACTTGCACATATTAACTGGGCATATGCTACTGTCATAATATTTATAGGATTAACGTTTTCTATCATAATGTACCCGATTCTTCCACGCCCATATGCAAGAAAATTTTCTGCTTGGTTCATACGACTGAGTATATTTTTTTCAACGACTATTAAAGGAAGCGAAGACCCTGATGCACAAATGTTTCTTGTCAATCATCAAAGTGATTTAGATATTTGTGTCATCGAAACAATTACAAATAAAGACATTACATGGGTTGCAAAAAAAGCACTCTTTGAAATACCTTTTTTTGGGCTTGCTATGAGTATGCCTGAAGATATTGAAGTAGAAAGAGAGAGTAAAACATCATTAATTAAACTACTCCGTGCAGCAAAAGATAGACTCAAAAAGAAAAGGGTTATTACAATTTTTCCGGAGGGTACCCGCTCTCGCTCGGGGAAGATGTTACCATTTAAATCTGGTGCAAAAGTTATAGCTAATCAATATAAACTCAAAGTACAACCCATTGTACTTGTTCAAACAGCACAATGTTATGATATTAAACGTTTTTATTATATGCCTAAAAGTATAAAAGTTGTCTTTTTAGACTCTTTTGTCGCAGATAAAAATAATCCAGACTGGTTAAAACAATTAAGAGAAAAAATGCAAAAAATCTACGATATTGAATTAAAAGGAGAAAAGTAATGAAACGATTTTTAGGAAAGAAAAAAATTTTACGAATTTATATAAATACTCTGGATAAATATAATGATAAACCTCTTTGGGAAGAAATTTTACAAGAGACAAAGAGTGAAAAACTTGCTGGTGCCACTGTTATAAAAGCAGTTGCCGGACTGGGAGCTTTTGCACAACTCAGAAGTTTTAAGACATGGGCTCTTGCCCAAGAACTTCCATTGATTATAGAAATCATAGATAATGAGACCAAGATACAGGATTTCATAGAACATATAGATACTATGATTGACAATGGGCTTATAACTCTTACAGATACAGAAGTAATAAAATATAAACATAAAAACTTTAATGAGCAAGAAAACAAATGAATGTAACACTTTTATTTTTTATCGGACTTGGTGGATTTTTTGGTGCTATTTCAAGATTTTTGATAGCTACGGGTATTCAAAAATTTTCAGGTTCTTTTTTTCCTCTTGGAACACTCAGTGTCAATATTTTAGGAAGTTTCATCATTGGTTTTGCGGCAATGTACTTTACGCAAATTACACAGCCTGAATATAAAGCATTTATAATTACCGGATTTTTAGGAGCATTGACAACATTTTCAACCTTTTCTCTTGAAAATGTAAATATGCTTCAAGATGGAGAATTTACAAGCTTTTCAATCAATATTTTTTTAAATGTAACCTTAACAATTACCGCTACACTTTTAGCAATAATGCTCTTTAAAAAGCTTTATACTTAAAGCGATATTACTTCATCTGCACACCAAGATGCTAGATCCATATCGTGTGTGATAAGGAGCATTCCCATAGAATCCAAATTTTTTATAAGCATTTTCATTACTTCAAGTTGAATAACATTATCTAAAGCAGATGTTGGTTCATCCAATAAAAGTAGTTTAGGTTTCATAAGTATTGCTCTAAGTATTGAGGCACGCTGTAGTTGCCCACCGGAAAGCTCATGCGGTAATTTTAATAGTAAATCATATTCAAGGTTCATTTTATGGAGTATCGCCTCAAAATTATCCATAGCTGCAACATCTTTAATTTGCTGCAATAAACTATAGCTTGGATGAAAAGAGCTATAGGGATCTTGGAAAATCTCTGATGAGCGTAACACTTTAATAGTTCCGCTATGCGGTTTTAAGTTTTTGAGTATTAATTCAAAAAGAGTACTTTTACCTACTCCACTTTCCCCTACAATGGCTTTTAATTCACCCTGCTGTACAGAAATAGAAAAATTTTTAAAAAGTAATTTTTGCTTGCTATAGCCAAAAGTTAAATTTTTTATTTCCAATACACTAGTTTTCAAAAATCAACTCTTTGTTAGTGCTAAATATGCTTTTTGTAATTGTTTATACAAAGAATCAGGTGTAATATCATCATTATTTTCCCAAATTCTTTTCATAACAACATTATCTTCATCCCCATTCCATATTTTAATATAGCTACCATCTTTATAGCCATTATCTTGACGAAATAGATTTAAGATATTTTTTCCAACATACAAACGGTATAATGTATCTAAGTTCAAACCACTCATGCTTACCAAATCAAAAAACTCTGATACCAATTCACCTAAATCAAATTCATCTTTTGAAACAGCAATTCTAATAATATTTTCAACTTTATCAATCACTTTGTCTTGAGAGGCAAAATTTACTTTTTGTATTTGTATTTTACTTAACGTCTCCAATGCAGAAATATCAACAGCAATATCTTCAATACCACCTTTTAAATTTTTTACATAATCTTCAATCGCTAAACTCATAATAAAATGCCATACATCGACCACTTCTATCTGATGATTATGCCAATCAGGTTCTATATCTATATTTTTCCAATGCTTCCATCCGAAACTATCCACCATCTCTGCACATTCCATATAAATACAACGCTGCCAATTAATTTTTTTTCCATTTTTTGTTATACCTTTTGGCCAATCTTCACCATTGGTTGCATCATTTAATTGATTTTGCAATTGTAGCATTAGCAAAATTTTATTATCCATCATCATCATCCTTTTTGTTTTTCAGCAAATATTTATTTGTATATTTTATCTAATATGCTAGAATTCCCTACTTAAAAAGAGAGATTTATGAAAAGAATTAATTGTAGAAAATGCGCATATTATTTTGTCACATGGGAAGCAGGTAAACCACATGGCTGCAAAGCCTATGGATTTAAATCAGCACAAATTCCTTCAAGGGTCGTTTTTAACAGTAGCGGAGCTGAATGCTCTTTATTTCAGCCTAAACAGGGGAGTAAATAATTTTTTTGCCAAATCCAAGTCTGTTATCTGTGAGTTTAAAATAATTAACTTTTATCTGCCATAATTTAGGTAGCATTACCAAAGCGTAAGGAAAAGTTTTAAAATATAATTTTTTTAACGCATCATCATGTACCTCTTGCATCACAGCTCTAAATTGCAACCCTTGTATTCTTCCCACCTCATCCGTTTCAAGTAAAATATTACCAGCAACGGCAGAGTTTTGTAAAACATGCTTTACATGTAAGGTCTCATCACTACTTGCAACGACAAAACAAAGTTTATCTGCATCATACGCATAAAAAAGGCTGCAGACACTTAATTCCGCGTTATTTGTAGTCGCCATACTCATTACATGATGCTTAGAAATAAAAAGAGAAATTTTTTCTAAATTAGAATCCATTATAATTTATTTATATAACTTTCTAATTTTTCAGCATCAGTAATATTCCGTTTTTCAAGCATCATTTGTGCTGTTTCATCTTCATGTAACATATCAAAAACATCAAAAGTATTGTTCATATTGTAATAACTTTTTATAAAATCAAGTAATATTACAAAATTATCGTTTTTACTTGTATATTTTTTATACTCTTTGTATTCATTCCAGTTTATGTCAGCCAATTTCTTTCCTTTGTAAAGCATTTTCAAGTCGTTTAACCACTTCTGTCATTTTAGCAGAGCTAACTGCAAAATTCAAGCGCATAAAACCACTGCCCTCTCTGCCAAAACTTATACCGGGATTTAATCCCAGCTTTGCTTCATTAATAAAAAAGTGACGCAACTCTTTATCTTTTAATTGCATCCCTCTGCAATCAATCCATGCCAAATATGTCGCTTCTATAGGTGTCACGCTTATAAACTGCGGATATTTTTCTGCTGCAACTTTAAGCATTAAATAATTGTTATATAAATGTACTTTTAATGCTTTTAACCACTCTTTGCCCTCTTTGTATGCTGTTTCAAAAGCAATATGAGAAAGAGAAGATCCTTGTGCAAAATGTACACGTTCATAAGCTCTTGTAAATTTTTCTTTGAGCTCTTTATTTTGTATAGCCACACTGCTTATAGCAAATCCTGCCATATTAAAAGTTTTACCCACACCAATTGCAGTTATTGTTATATTCTTTGCTTTTTCATTGAGGGAGGCAAAAGGTATATGCTTGTTAGGTTTATATACTAAATCAGAATGTATTTCATCTGCAAATATCACAATATTATGCTTTAAGCAAATTTCTAAAATTTCATCTAACTCTTCTCTCCTCCATACTCTTCCAACCGGATTATGCGGGGAGCAGAGCAACAAAAGTTTTGTATTTTTATCTATTTTTGCTTTCAAATCTTCTATATCAAATGTATATACTCCATGCTCATCAACATGTAAGGGATTTTTTACCAGTTTTCTTTTCAGTTTTAAGACACTATGAAAAAAAGGAGGGTACACCGGAGTTTGAACAATTACCCCTTCACCCTCCTCTGTAAAAGCTTCAATAGCTGTGTGCATAGAAGCCACAACCGAATGAGAATAGAGCATATCATCCAAACAAAAAGTAACCCCATGCTCTTTTTGCATCCACTCAATTTGTGCCATAAATGCAGAAGAAGGTACTTCTTCATAGCCAATCACAGGATGTTGCAGGCGTTTTTTTACTGCATTAAGAACACATTGCGGTGTATCTATATCCATATCAGCGACCCAAGCTGGCAAGACATCATCTGTACCAAAAAGTTCTTTTCTTAGAACATATTTTTCCGCATTTGTTCCCTCACGCTCACTTGCTGATGCAAAACTGTACGTTAACGTTTTTTCCATACACTCACCTGCGAAATAGTATGTTGATATTTTCTTGCCGTCTCTTTAATAACAAATTCTACATCTTGCAAATGTATTAATTCAAACTTTACATGTAAAATATTTTTGAGAGCTTCAATTGTTCTAATTTCTTTTCCATTCTCTTTATATCCACCAAGCCAAAACTCTTTTTTTGTAGATTCTTCCTGCCAGGTATAAGGAGAAGTCAACATTAAAATTCCTTCATCGTTTAACCTTGTATCTATAGTCTCCAAAAAAAGTTTTGGATTATAAAGTCTATCAATAAGATTTGTTGCCATTATCAAATCATATCCACAAAAATTCGGCTTAAGATTACATGCATCTCCCTGCCAAAACGATACTTTTTGAGAGACCTCTTCATAACCCAAATCTTGCAGGGTTACTTTCTTGTTTACACTTAAGTCACCCTCTTCTTTTGAGATATATGCCACATAAGCTTCATCTTTTAATTTTGAACCCACTCCAACAAAACGCACT
This sequence comes from Sulfurimonas sp., assembly GCA_027013185.1. Taxonomy (GTDB): domain Bacteria; phylum Campylobacterota; class Campylobacteria; order Campylobacterales; family Sulfurimonadaceae; genus Sulfurimonas. The sequence continues at coordinate 14,226 of JALUXS010000098.1, read as the reverse complement.
GAAAAATCTATGCCTTCAACACTCTCAAAAGTTTTTGCAAGTTCAAAACTTGCCCTTCCTGTTGCACAACCCAAATCAAGTGCCTTTGTCTTATTTATTGCAAACTTAGAAGCAATTTTTGCACAGGCAATAGCAAAATTTTCAACACCGAAGTGTGTATCACCATACTGAAATTCACAATATTGAGATACTAAAGCATCACTTTCATAAATATCAGTATCTCTTTCTTTTATATTTGAACTAATGACATAACGAAATCCTGCATGTTGAAAAAAGTGTCTTCGAAAAGCATAACGAGAATGATGCATCATGAGGTTGCCACTACTTGCCCAAGAAGAGCCCAATATAAGAGCATGTTTATCATCAAAAGTAGGTACAGAAAAATCATCATACGCCTCATGCACTTCAAAACCTTCAAATCCCCGTATCGGTGTTCTACTCCACTGCCAAACATTCCCTATCACATCATATATACCATGAAAGCTAAATTCATTCACCGGACATGAAGATGCATAATGATAAAAATTAATATTTGCACGGCTTTCATGTAATGCCGGAATATCTTTGAGATGTGAGTATTTATATACAAGCTCATATTCTGCTTCACTGGGCAAAGTATAATTACAATTTTCTTTTTGGCTTTTATATCTGCAAAAAGCCTCTGCCTCAAGTGTATTAACATCTACCGGCCAATCCAGAGGCATGTCTATAATTTTACTCAGTGCCCTGTATCTAAACTTTCCATTTTCTTTTACCCAAAAATGAGGGTGCTTGGCTTGAGAGATGTTTAAAAATTCTTTTCCCTCAGTATCCCAGAATTCTTCTTTTTCATAACACCCCTCAGTAACAAATTCCATAAATTCACCATTACTGACAAGGTATTTAGAAACCTGAAAATCTTCTACAATCTCGCTGTAAGAACCATATTCATTATCCCAACCATATAAATTACTGCTTTTGTCTTTGCCTAATGTAATTTTGTCACCCTTGAGTGCAATCATCTCATTTTTTGGTGCAGATGTAGAATGCGTACATAAATGAAATTCCAGAACCTCTTTTATGAATTTTATAGGCATTTGACGATGCAGTACAAGAGATGTTTCTATATGAATACGCTCATGTTCTATGCCCATAAGTATAATCCACATAGGAGAATCAGCATCTATAGGCAGAGTAAAATTTAAATGCATAATTAAATCATCAACTTCTCTTCGAACTGCATCTCTATAAGCTCTCACTGGTGCAACTTTAGGCCATTTATAACGAGATTCTTCTGTATCATCCCAACTCATTTCATCAACGCCCACAGCAAATATAGATTCAAATTCCGGATTTATCCGTTTATCTATAATTTTCATATTAATGAGTTTATTAATAAAAAACGTAGCTGTATGCCCAAAATAAAAAATCATAGGATGACGAGTCGGCTCACTCTTTTTGTAAAAAACACTCTCATCTTTTAAAAGTTCAAATACTTTTTCAAATAAATCAAAAGTATTATGAAAATACTCTCGCACTTCTTTACGTTTTTCCTCAATATTTGTGCCATCTAATGTTATCGGATACATACTCAGTTTGCTCATTTTCCACCTTTATAAACGTATTAATCATTATATGAAATTTTATCAAAGCAACTTATTAAATAGGTATTAAACGATAAAACGTTTATAAAGATAATACATTTTACAACCTAAACAATAATCAAAGAAAATTTCTAAAAAAAGACATAGAAGCAATATTGAACTTATTACATAAAAAAATGTGTTTAAATGAAAAAGTTGTAATAAAAATATTAAATTTAAGAACATAAATCCAAAATATGTTGCCAAAGTTTTCGGTGCAATATCCTCTAATTTTGTTTTTACATGTAGAAATGTTTTCGTAATTGTTGAAAGGGTAAAAAGAGGACTGTAATTTTTATTGATAAAAAGTCTAATTACGAAATCACTTATTAAAAATAGAATAATAAACTTATTTAATGTTAGCAGATATAAACTAAACAGCACAGCAATATAAAATGCATTTATTCTTATAATATTCGCATCTACTTTAATGAATGATACAGGACAAGAGTGTTGACTCATATTGGCTCCCTTATATAAATTATCGTAATATTATAAAAGAAGCTTCATAATGTCAAGTAAACATACTCTATTACTAAGGATTAAACTCTTTAATTTTTTGTGCTAATTGTTCAGGTAAAAGATGTAGAGATTCTTCTACAACCTTTGTATTTCCATGTGTTATAAATTTATCATCATATTCAAATGAATGGAGTGAAATACCTAAGATATTTTCTTTTGCTAAAAATTCCAAAATTGCAGAACCGACACCGCCACACTTTGCACTATCAGAAAATACAAACCATTTTGTATATTTCTTTGATAACTCTCTCAGCATTTCTTCATCGAGCGGTTTTACAAAACGCAAATCTAAAATTGTGACTTTTTTATCAAGTAGTTTAGATGTTTCGTATGCACGACCCACACCATTACCATATCCAATAAGTAAAATATCATTTTCACCTGTCTGAAGAAGCTGTGACTTTGCCAGTTCGAAAGGTCCGGATTCAGGAAAATTTGTTGCAATAAAAGAGCCTCTCGGATAACGCAGGGAACACGGATGCTCATACTGTGCCGCAAAAGCCATCGCTTGATGAAAACTTTTTTCATCTCTTGGTGCAAAAAGTGTCATATTAGGAATAGCTCTTAAAAAACTCACATCAAAAGCACCCTGATGTGTTTCACCATCTTCACCGACTATACCTGCACGATCAAGTGCAAATACTACAGGTAAATCCATTAAACATGTGTCATGAATCACCTGATCATACGCACGCTGTAAAAATGTTGAGTAAATTGTACAAAATGGCTTAAAACCCTCTTTTGCAAGTGCTGCCATGGAAGTAACAGCATGCTGTTCGGCAATTGCAACATCCCAAAAACGTGTTGGGTATTTCTCTATAAGTTCATTCAGTCCTGTACCGCTCGGCATAGCTGCCGTAACACCTACAATTTTATCGTTTTTTTCACATAAATGAAGCAATGCTTCTGTATATATTTTCGTAGCACTTTTTGTAACTGATTTTTTTGAAGCATGACCGTTAGCAAGATCAAATGGGCCAACACCATGCCATTTTTCTTCTTTTCCTTCTGCAATTTCATATCCCTTACCTTTTACAGTTTGAACATGAATAATAACAGGCTTATGTAAATTTTTAGCCGTCTGCATAATATCGACGAGCTGCACAAGATTATGTCCATCAACCGGTCCAATATAATTAATACCCATCTCTTCAAAAAGCATTCCAGGTGTTACAAGTTTTAATGATTCTTCCATCCGTTTTGCAATATAACGGGCACCCTCACCAAAATTATCTACAAAATTTTCTGTATTTTTTTTAAATCTTTGATAAAAAGGAGAAGCCATAGCAGAACTCAATATCCTACTTAAAGCACCAATAGGTTTTGCTATACTCATCTCATTATCATTTAAAATAATCACCATTGGGTATTTTCTGTCCCCTAGCTCATTTAAAGCTTCGTATACCATACCGGCTGTCATAGAGCCATCACCTATAAGAGCCACAGGAATTCTACTCCCCTCCTCTCCTTTAAGTGCAATTGCTTTAGCAGCACCCACACCCAAAGAAATAGAAGTTGAACTATGTCCTGCTACAAAATAATCATCAGAACTTTCACTGGGTTTTGTGTATCCACATAACCCGTTAAATTGTCTGAGTGTATCAAATGCTTCCCATCGTCCGGTAATCAATTTATGTGCATACGCTTGATGAGAAACATCAAAAATAAAAGGATCTTTTTGAGAATCAAATACCTTATGCATGGCAACAATTATTTCAGTCGCTCCTAGTGTTGAGCTCAAATGTCCGCCGTTCTTACTCACGACTTCTAAAATTCTTTTTCGTATATCATCACTAAGAGTTTCTAATTCTTGAATATTTTTTTCTTTTACGTTTATTCTACTCACTTAAAGCGGCCTTTTTTACTCTTTGGAATCTTTTTGTTATTTGCGCATCTCTGTTTCCAACATCACTAAGAACAACAACACCACCTTCATTCACAGCACTGTCTGGCAGCACTTCTACATGGGCTAGCTGTCCTAAATGTTCAACTACAGCCGTATGATCTTTTGGATTTACCTTCAAGGTGATTTTGGAAGCATTTTGTAACTCTTTTACCAAAGCATCTCCTAAAGTTTTTGCTACTTCTGCAGAATGTTCACTCAACTCAACCTGTACAACTTCTTTAGCAATATCTAAAGCAGCAGTAATCAGATCATTTTTAATATCTTCTAATGCTTTTTCAAACTCACCAGCACTCTCTTCAAGCTTTTTTATTGAAGTATCAAAAAGCTCAATTTTGCTATTGAGTGTTGTATCTATTTCTTCTTGTGCTTTTGCTTTTCCGGCTTCTAAACCTTCATGAAAAGTATCTTCTTTTGCTTTTTTAAGTTCTTCTTGAAACTCTTCTTCTTTTGCTTCAAGTTTCATTTGAAGTTTTATAAAATTAGAAGACATGTCATCTGTTTTTTTCATCAAAGATTCTATCAGTGAATCTTTAGAACTTGTGCTTAATGCACTCGAATCAATACTTTCTTCTTTACCTTCTACATTCTCTTGGCTTACTGCGGTTGTTGTTCCTTTTGCATCTGCTCCTCCAAGAGCAATAACTTTAAAACTGTATTTATTAACATTATGCTCGGTAACGTCATTGCTTGATATTAGTGTTGCCATAATATTACTCTATCATCTCTTCGGTTGAACCCATTTGAATTGTACCCGATTCTGCAAGCTGATTTACAACTTCAACTATTTTTCTCTGAGCATTCTCAACATCTTTCATTTTTACGGCCCCTAGGAACTGCATTTCTTCTTCAAATGCCTCGCGGGCTCTCTCACTCATAGCAGAAAAGAATTTCTCTTTTAGCTCTTCTGGAGATGATTTTAGAGCAAGCATTAATTCTGCTTTATCAACAGCTTTTAAGATCTCAGCAATAGCATTTTTATCAAGCGTTACAATATCTTCAAAAGTAAACATCATTTCTTTAATCTGTGTAGCTAACTCTTCATCAACCTGTTCAATATTTGCTAGTGTCGATTTAGAATTTTTAACACCAAGGCGGTTAAATATATCTGCCACTGCTCGGGTTCCACCAACTTCTACTTTGTACGATGCCAATGATTCGAGTTTTGATTCTAAAACGGCTGAAACACGTTTGATGACAGAAGGAGAGATATCTCCAAGTTTTGCCATACGCATTGCAACTTCACTTCGTAAATCATCTGGAAAGTATTGGATTGTGTCTGCCGCTTCTGTTGGATCCATATGTGCCAGTATAAGTGCAATTGTTTGTGGATGTTCATTAATAATAAAGTCAGAAAGCTGTTGTGGCTTGATTTTTGAAAGATATGCGAAGTTTTGTGTATTTTGCATACTTTTTGAGAGCTTGTCTAAAACTTTTTTCGCTTCTTCAGCACCAAGTGTTCTATATAATAATTCTCTAGCATACTCCATACCGCCAGAAGTCATAAACTGACCAGATTGAAAAATAGCATGAAATTCTTCTAAAACAGCAGTTGCCATAGCTCTATCTATGGTTTTATTTGCTGCAATATATTTTGAAATTTCAGTAATTGCTTCCACACCTATATGAGAAAATATTGCAGCAGTCGCATCTTCACCAAGCTGTAAAAGCATAATAGCAATTCTTTCTGCCATACTCATTTCATCTAAGGCAGCTTGTTGTTGTTGTGTTAAAGACGACATCTTTATTTCCTCTCTCTACTAGGGATTTCAGATTCTTCACTAAGGAGTGCTTCTAGTATGGAAGCAACTTCTTCAGGTGCTTCTTCTGCCATATTTTTCACTTTTTCTAGGATAACTTCGTGCTTAAGATCATCTTCATTAAAGTTACTACTTACGCCTAACTGATCTTCAACTTTTTTACGCATTGCCTGTACTTTTCCGACTAAATCTTCACCTTCTTCTTCATCTAATTCCAGCGAAGGAGCAACAAGTTCTTCATCTTCTTTTGAAACTTCAAGCATTTTATCTGCAAATGGAGCAATGACTTTTTTATATAATATAAATAGTAAAATAAGCACAAAAAGATACTTAAACAATCCAGAAAATGGTGCAAGATATGTTTGAGTAAACGAAATTGCTTCATTTACACCTTTAGAACCTGTATCTGTTTTAGTTCTTTCAAATTGTAAGTTTTGCACACTAATTTGATCGCCTCTTTGTGTATCAATACCTATAGAACGGCTTGCAAGAGATGTCAATGCACTGATATCAGCATTATCTAGTGGAACATATTGCATTTCATCTGTTGGCTTTGCATTTTTATCTTTTTTGACTTTATATTTTCCATCTACTACAACAGCAGCAGTTATACGTTTAATACGGGCAAACTGGCTTTTTGTCGTGCTTACTGTTTTTCCAACTTCATAATTAGTAGTACCGGAAGTTTTCGAAAATTTATTTTTTGTTGTATTTGAAGTAACACCTTGAACCGGTCCAATATTACTTACTGTTCCAGGCACGCCACCGACTTGTTTTGGACTACTCCCTTCTCTTTTTTCTTCTGATGTCTGCTCACTTCTCACAACATTTTCAGGATCATATTTTTCTGAAGTAGATTTTTGTTGTGAAAAATCAAATTCAATAGTTACTTGTGCAACGACTTTATCTCTACCACCTACAAAAGGAGCTACAACATCAATTATTTTGTTTTGTAATTTTTTTTCTTCTTTTGTTTTGTATTTTTGTTCTACGACAGAGAGTTCACCCATTTGTGCCATTTCATCTTCATCACCTAGGGTAACACCATCACTGTCTATAAGCATAACATTTGAAGGTTTTAATTTTGATACAGCTGCTGCAACAAGATTTTTAATTCCTCTTATTTGTTTTGGAGTGAGTCTTCTACCATCTATAAGAGTTACCATAACAGAAGCTGTAGGTTCAACTTGTTTAGAAACAAAGAGTGTATCTTTTGGTAAAGCAAGATTAACCTTTGCCTTTTCAACAGGAGAAAGAGCAGTAATAGTACGAGAGAGTTCTCCTTCTAAAGCACGAAGGTGTTTAATTTTTTGATCAAAATTAGTTGCACCAAATTCTTGCTTATCAAAAAGTTCAAAACCTACACCACTATTTTTCGGTATACCTAAAGAAGCAATAGAAATTCTTTCTTTATAAACAATATCTTTTGGCACGCTAATAACATTATTGGCTCCAATTTTATACGGAATATTATCTTTTTCCAGTTGTGTAACCACTTTTGCAGCATCAGCAGGTGCCAATGTATCAAATAGTACTTCATAAGCACTGCCCGAACTCTTTTTTGCTGTAAAAACAACTAAAAATATCAAAAAAGCAACAATTCCCACAATGGCTGTCGCTATAATAATTTTTTGTTGTTTTGTCAGTTTTGCATACAAAACAGATAATTGCGAAAAAAGTACCTTAAAATCCATTAACTTCTCATTTTAATTTTTATAATAGTTCTGATGCAAGCTCAAAAAAACGGCTATTTTGTTCTTTTGTTCCAACTGTTACACGAATAGCATTCATTTTATAACTACTTAAATCTCTTACAATCATCCCTTTTTGCAATAAAGCATTAGAAATAAAGCTTGAGTTTTGTGTGTTATTTAAGCATAAAGTAACAAAATTTGTATAACTCTCTATTATATCTATTTTTTGCTCGTTTGCAAACTCCACATAACGTTTCATCTCATCAAAATTTAAAGCGATACAATTATTTACAAATTCTTCATCTTTAAGAGCAACACTTGCCGCTTCAAGAGAGAGTGTTGTAATATTAAAAGGTGGTCGAAGTTTATACAACTCTTTTATGATATTACTTTGTGAAATTCCATAACCCACTCGCATACCGCCAAGTCCATATGCCTTTGAAAAAGTACCGAGGTAAATTACATTTTCAAATTCTTCTACAAGTTCTTTTGGAGTGACTTTTTTACTTTTGTCTTTATACGCACCATATTCCATATACGCACAATCCACAACAACCAAAGTATCTTTATCGATTTTTCGTAAAAATTCCATCATACTCTGGGTATCTATTGCATCACCTGTCGGGTTATTTGGTGTACATAAAAAGATAATATCAGGACGCTCTTGTGTATATAACTCATAAAATTCATTTAAATTATGTTCTTGTGATGCTGTACGAATTATTTGTGCGCCTACATGTTTTGCATAAATTTCATACATTGCAAAAGTAACACTATTTATAAGTATCTTAGCATTTGTATTTGCCTTGGCATGCATAATAAATTCTATAACCTGATCACTTCCACTGCCGATAATGAGGTTTTCTTCTTTTATTTCATACTTTGAGCATAAGGCATTTTGCAATTTCATCATGCTGTCATCAGGATAAAGTGCCATATTTGAGACAATATCACATACTGCCTTTTGTACTTTTGGTGAACATCCATAAGGATTTTCATTTGATGCAAGTTTTACAATATTTTTTGGTTCTATACCAAATTCGCGTACAACTAGCTCTATTGGTTTACCTGCTTCATAGGTATTTATATTTTCTAATGTTTTATTAAATTTCAATCTTCACCCTTTACATAACTTCCCAGCCATGTGACTTCATTTTTATGTTTTTGTATTACTTTTTGAATTTTTTCTTCATCTATATGACCATAAAAGTCTATATAAAACCAATATCCAAATCCGCCTTTGTCTTTTGAAGGACGTGATTCTATTTTTGAAAGATTTATCTTTTGAGCATCAAAGTCTTGTAAAAAATGCACTAAAGAACCAGCTTCCACGGCATCTTTCAAGCGTACTAAAATAGAAGTTTTATCCTCTTTGCTGATGGCATTTTTAAAATCACTCAAAATCACAAAACGAGTGGTATTGTCTATGGCGTCTTCTATATTTTCAAACATTGTGGGCACATCATACAATTTTGCTGCTATATGCGAACAAATAGCGGCAGAGTTAGGCTCTTTTGCTGCTAAAATTGCTGCCTTAGCAGTCGACTCTACTGGAATCTGTTCCACATTGACAAGCCCATGTTCACTTAAAAATTCACGACACTGACCAAAACCTTTGTCTTTTGAATATATTTTTTCAATATTTTCAAGCTTTTCCGCCTTTGTTGCAAATGATATATGTATAGGCATATATAGTTCTGCTACAATTTTCACAGAACTTTTAGCAAGTAAATCAAGTGTTTCACCGACTATACCATCACGAGAATTTTCAATTGGCACCACACCAAATTTTGCACGTCCAGCCTCAAGTGTTTTAAAAACTGAAGCAATAGAATTTAGCGAAAGATAATTACTCATAGCTCCAAAACGGCTTTCTGCTGCCTGATGAGTAAAACTTCCCTCTGGACCGAGGTATGCAATACGTTCTGGTAACTCAAGATTTCTTGCAACAGCAAAAATTTCTAAAAAAATCGCTTCTATTGCACTTCTGTTAAGCAAACCTTTACTCTCTTTGTTTAGAATAACCAGTCTATCCAAAATCGCCTTTTCTCTCTCTGGTCTGTAAATAGCACTGTCTGTATCTTTTTTTATTTCACCAACTCTTTGAACCACTTGCATACGTTTGTTCAAAAGCTCTAACATTTCATTGTCTATTACATCTATAGCTACCCTGCAGTCATCTAAAGTTTTCATTACTTCTCCATCTTATGGCGGATTAAAATATCTTGCATATTTTTATATATAAAATCAGGTTTAAGATTTTCATCCAAAAAAGGCACTATTTCATCGGCATTTTTATATTTTCCGCTTGTTACAAATATTGTTTGCATTTCAAGCTCTTTTGCACCACCCAAATCACCTTTTACATCATCACTAATAATTGTAATGTCTGTAAATTTAGCCTCTGGATTTTGTTTTTTCAATCTTGCAAGTGCTTCACCATAAAATATTGTACTTGGTTTTCCCACTATATCATAAGAACTGCTTGTTGCAAATTCAAGCATTTTTAAAACAGCTCCAACCCCAGGGTAACGTTTATTGTTTTTTGCATAAATTGATGTTTCATGCATACCTACCAATTTAGCTCCGCTGAGTAAGAAATCTATCATTTGTGCATATTCATCTGCTGTAAAATTTTCTTTTGTGGCAATCAGAACTGTTTTTGGATGTGTATAATCAAGTTTGTAACCCATTTCTTGCAAAGTTTGTAAAAACTCTGTTGCCCCATATGCTGCCACAGCTTCTTTTGAAACTTTTGCGTCTAAAAGCATTAAGGGATCAAGGTATTTTGTTTTATCAAAATCAAAGCCTATTTTATTTAAATATGCTAAAAAATCTTGCGATGCTTTTTTTGTATTGTTTGTAACAACCATATACGGAATATTTTGTGTATTGAGCATTTGTATAAACTCTCTACTTCCTGCTATTGGAGATTTATCTTTATCGCTGATTAAAGTGCCCTGAACATCTATAAAATACATTTTATTCTACTAAAAATTCTTGTTCTAAACAAATCAAATCTTCAAAAGATTCACGTCGGCGAATCAATCTCGCTTTAGAATCTTCAACGCATATTTCTGCACTTCTGCCACGTGTATTATAGTTACTTCCCATACCAAATCCATAGGCTCCGGCACTGTGAACTACCAATAAATCATTTCTATTTAACGCGGGAAGCGGGTAATTTTTAGCAAAGAAATCTCCACTTTCACATACAGGGCCTACAATATCTACCTCTCGTGTTTGTCCATTATTTTCAGTAATAGCTTCTATTTTATGATATGCATTGTAGAGTGACGGACGGAGCAAATCATTCATACCCCCATCAACAACCACAAATTTTTTATCTCCATTTTGTTTTTCATACAAAACTTTTGTAAGAAAATAGCCTGCATTTGCCGTTAAAAATCGACCTGGCTCACAAAGAATTGTTAAGTCAAGTGCCCTCAGCGTCCCTAAAATTGCTTGTGCATAATCATAAGGTTCTATAGTGACTTCATCATCATATTTTATACCGAGTCCACCACCAATATCGAAAAATTTAAGTTCAATATCAATGGCTTGTAGAGAACGAATTAAATCTGCTACTATTTCTGCTGCTTCACGAATAGGCTGCAACTGTGTAAGCTGTGAGCCGATATGAAAATGAATACCTACAGGGTCTAAATACTCTGAATTGTTTGCTTGAATATACATACGTTTGGCACTTAAAAGATCAACACCAAATTTATTGTCATGTAAGCCTGTTGAAATGTAAGGATGTGTTTGAGGGTCAATATTTGGATTTACTCTGATGCTTATACGAGAAACTTTTCCAAGTTCTTTTGCAATTGCCTCAACACGCTGTAGTTCTGCTTCGCTCTCAACATTAATATATAAAATATCTTTTTCAATTGCTTCACGAATTTCATCATCATTTTTCCCAACACCAGAAAAAATAATTTTATATGCAGGAATACCGGCTAAAAATGCACGACGAACCTCACCGATGGAGACACAATCTGCCCCACTTCCCATTTTTGCAAAATGTTGAACCACACTTAAATTTGAGTTTGCTTTTACTGCATAGGCAATAATAGATTTTCGCCCTCTAAAAGCCTCTTTTAGTTGGGTATACTGTGCCGACATATAGTCAAAATCATAAACATAAAGTGGAGTGCCGTATTGTTTGGCTAAAGCTTTAAAATCAATCATAAAAATTCCAAATATTTTTTAAGTGATTTTATCTAAAATGTGCTTATAAGTGCCTAAGAAGTTAAAGACCTGTGTCGTCTCCATTGAATAAATGCTAATATCACAAGTATAATAATTGGTGCAACAATTCCAACCTCACTCGATATTACTTTATTATTTGCAAGCTTAATAAGGAAAAAAAGGATACCCCATGTCAAAAGTGTAGCAAGTACAGCTCCAAAAGTGAATAATGAAACATTTAAAAATCTTACACTCATTGGAACAAAAAAGAAAATAATAACAATTAAACAAGGCACAAAAAGAGGATATATAAATATTTTATACAATGCTGCTTGAATATTATCGGTATTTATATTTTGCTTATTTAGCAAAAGTAATGCATCTATGGCATCTTTGATGGTGAAGTTCACCTTGCCTTCATAAACTTGATCAAGCATTTTAGGACGGAAACCCTCGAGTATTTTTAAATCTTTTTCCTGTGTCACGGTTATACCTGATGATGCCAGTGTCAGGTCATCAGGTTTTGTTATAATATCTGCTTTTTTAATAAACCAATAATGACCGATATATCTTGCACTTTTTGCCATTAACACCTCTTTGAGTGAGTTATTTACAATAGTGAAAACACGGACATTTTTAGCTGTTTCTTGTAAAGGCAAAAGTTTTGAGAAATAGATATATTGGCCTTTATATGCAAAAAAGAGATCTCGTGTTGGGCTTAAATATTGTGAATTTTTCTTAATATTTCTAGAAAATTCTTCAGATCTTGCAAAATTTGACCAAGAATGCAGTGAGATAAAAAGTATAATCACTGCAGTAGAAACAAATACAAATGGACGCAATACATCAACTCTTGAATAGCCCAAAGAAAAAAATGAAACGAGAGCATTGGAACGAATTAAATATATTTTTGTAGAAATCATAGCAAAAACCAAAGAGACAGGAAGAAGTATGTCAATTGCCGAAAACGCTTTATATACTAAATAAATTAAAATAAGATTGGCAGAAGATTTTGATAACTCTTCTGCACTCCCCATGTAATCAAATCCAATTACAAATAACACCAATGCTGAGAGTATAATCAAAAAATATTTTAAATAATGAAAAGATATATATCTAAAAGCTAGCATTGTAATCTCTTTTGTGTGTATTTTGAACTTGTTTCATCCAATGGATGTGTTAGTAAAAATTCTACTGCGTCACATACTTTTTCTATTAGATCTTTCAAATTTTTTTGCTCATCCTCAAAAAATGGGCTTAAAACATAAGAAGCAACTTCCCCTTTATGTTCAGGTTTTCCTATACCTACTCGTATTCTAATATACTCACGAGAAATTTTGGAGTCTATTGATTTCAAACCATTATGTCCACCATGCCCTCCACCTTTTTTAAAACGAAGTGCACCAAAAGGTAAATCTAAATCATCATGTATTACAACAGTCTCTTCTATTTTGTAAAATTGTTTAACTTTAGTTACAGATTCTCCTGAGAGATTCATATATGTTAAGGGTTTTAATAAAAAATGATTTTTGAATTTATAAAGTTCTCCAGAAAATGAAGAAGAAGAAAGTTTTGTGGCATGATGCCGACAAATAAGGGCATCAATGACCATAAAACCTATATTATGGCGTGTTTGTGCATAGTCAGATCCAGGGTTCCCTAGTCCAACTATAAGCATATTACTTACTACTTAGCTTTGATAATACTTATGATAGCAACACGATCAGAATCTGTAAATTTTACATTTTCAGGTGCATCGATATCACGAATAAGTTTTGCATCACCAATATCCATATCAGTCATATCTATAACAATTGCTTTTGGTAAATCTTCGATTTTTGCTTTTACACGTAAACGTCTTTTAGAAAGGTTTACAAGCCCTTTGTTTTTAAGACCAATTGCTTCACCAACAGGCTCAACAGGAACCATATAGTGCGTTACAATATTTGGTTGTGCCACCATTAAATCTACATGTAAAAGTTTACCAGTTACTGCATGTGACTCATATGATTGAACAACTACATTCATTTCATTTGCACCAATTTTTACTGGGAATGCTAATGTATCTTTATTACGAACAGTACGGATATATTCATTTTCTTTAAATGCAGCATTGATATTTTCAAGCCCTTTTCCATAAATGTTTGCAATTAGATAACCATCACGGCGAAGCTCTTTTGTGCCTTTTTTGCCAATACTCTCTCTAACTATACCTTCTAACATACGAAGTCCTTTGTGTTTTAAAATGGCCGAATTATACCCTTTTATGCATTAAATTTTACTTTAAATCAAAAACATCATCATCATCAGGCGAAATTTCAGGCGTAGTTATAGCACTTTCTTCTACAGTATCAGATGACATACCACTCATCAATCCATTCATTTTTAATTCTAAATCTGAAGCACTTGTTGCATTATCAAGAGCCTGTTCTTTGGAAATAATTCCTTCATTGTATAAATCTAAAATAGATTGATCAAAACTTTGCGATTTATAATGTTCTTTTCCTGCTTCAATTGCATCACGAATTTCA
>JALUXS010000097.1 GCA_027013185.1 Sulfurimonas sp. | reverse complement strand
CATGAGTACATCAGCTAAAATTGCTGCATTGATTTTCACTTGTTTTGCATAATCTTTCCACTCTGGAGTAAGATTGTGTTTAAATCCAACAGCTTTTGCAGCAATGACATGAACAAGCGGTCCACCCTGAAGTGCCGGAAAAATTGCAGAGTTAATTTTCTTCGCAATATCTTCATCATTTGTCATAATCATACCACCGCGAGGTCCTGCGAGTGTTTTATGCGTTGTCGTTGTAACTACATGTGCATGAGGAAATGGGCTAGGGTGTTCATCCGCAGCTACAAGACCTGCAATATGTGCAATGTCAGCAAAAAGAATTGCACCAACTTCATCAGCAATTTCACGAAATTTTTTAAAATCAATTTCACGTGCATAGGCAGAAGCACCACAAACTATGATTTTAGGCTGAACAATTTTTGCAATGTCTAAAACTCTGTCATAATTAATGCGACCATCAAGTTCAACACCGTAGGTAAAACTGGAGTAATTTTTACCAGAAAATGAAGGTTTTGAACCATGTGTAAGGTGTCCACCATGGCTTAAATCCATGCCTAAAAGTTTATCACCAGCTTTTAAAAGTGCTGCATAAACTGCTCCATTTGCTTGACTTCCTGAGTGTGGCTGTACATTTGCATACTTACATCCAAAAAGCTTACATGCTCTGTCGATTGCTAGTTGCTCTATGCCGTCCGCATATTCACATCCACCATAGTAACGTTTTGCAGGGTATCCTTCTGCGTATTTATTTGTAAATACAGAACCCATTGCTTCCATTACGGCTGGAAGTGTAAAGTTCTCACTTGCAATCATTTCTAAATGGTCAGTTTGTCTTTCTAGCTCTTTTTCGCATAAGTTAAAAACTTCTTCATCATACTCTTTTAAAAAACTCATGGTGTAAAATTCCTTGTTAAAATTAAAAATATACTTATTGTACTAAAAATATAATAATTTTGTTCTGAATAATCAGTTGGCTTTTATATTTATTATCTACATGTAAAGCCAAAAAAGAAAATAAAGGAAAATTATTATCCTTTAAGTTTTACTGTGCCATAATGACGCTATATTTTAAAATAAAGGCGTTATTATGAGAAAGTACGAAACATACAGATGTAACATATGTGGAAACATAGTGGAAGTTCAAAATGTAGGCGGAGGAGAACTTCATTGTTGTGGTCAGGCAATGGAGATGATTACACAAAACCTTACTTTAGTTAATCTGATGAAAGCAGTGGCTGGTGAATCAATGGCGAGAAACAAGTATGAATATTATGCAAAAGTCGCTCAAAAAGAGGGTTATCGTGATATAGCAGCACATTTTCAAAGAGCAGCCAATAATGAAAAAGAGCATGCTAAACTTCAATTTGCCCTTCATAATAGAATGAAATTTGAAAGAGAAAATAATTTTGGTATTACTGAAGAAAATCTTCAAGATGCAATAAATGGTGAAACTTATGAAAATACCACTATGTACCCTGATTTTTCGGCAATTGCAAAAGAAGAGGGGCATAAAGAGGCTGCAACACTCTTTAAAAATATAGGAAAAGTTGAAATATCGCATGAAAAAATGTATGAAATGCTTTTGGAACGACTTACATCACATAAAGAGTTTTTAAGTGACAATGAAGATGAAATTTGGATTTGTGAAGTGTGCGGGCATATTCATTATGGAAAAAAAGCACTTGAAGTCTGTCCTGTATGTAAACATCCCCAAGCATATCAAGCACGTTTAATAGAGACGAAGTAGCAGCTCTTTTTCAAATGTTTTCTTTTTCATAATATAATTTCTGAATACAAAGGAAAATATTATGAATAAAATTAGAAGAATTTTAATTGCCAACAGAGGTGAAATTGCTTTAAGAATTATACGTGCATGTAAAGAGCTGCAGATTAAAAGTGTTGCTGTTTTTTCAGACGTTGATGCAGAAGGTGTATGGGTACAAAAAGCTGATAGTTCATATAAAATAAGCGGTGACCCAGTAGAGGCATATCTTAATTATAATAAAATTATTGATATAGCTATAAGAATGCGCTGTGATGCCATTCATCCGGGGTATGGATTTTTATCTGAAAGTGCTGAGTTTGCTCAAGCTTGTGCTGAGAATGACATTATTTTCATAGGTCCAAAAGCAGAACATATTGCACTTTTTGGTGATAAAATGGCTTCTAAAACGGCTGTTAAAAAAGTTGGTGTCCCTGTGCTTGAGGGTACGGTTGAACCTGTAATGGATGCAAAAGAAGGTGAAAAAATTGCAAGTGAGATAGGCTTTCCTATTATCATAAAAGCGGCTTTTGGCGGAGGCGGACGCGGTATGCGTATCGTGTATAAAGCAGATGAATTTCAAGAACTCTTTGAATCCGCTACGAATGAAGCAATAAAGTATTTCGGTAAAGGGGAGGTTTTTATTGAAAAGTTCGTGCAAAACCCTCGACATATTGAAGTTCAAATCGTTGCCGACAAATATGGAAATGTTGTTCATTTGGGTGAAAGAGACTGCTCAATTCAAAGAAGACATCAAAAGGTTATTGAAATAGCACCGAGTCCGAGACTCAATGATGCAACACGGAAAAAACTTTGCGAAACAGCAGTGAATGCCGTCAAAGAGATAGGGTATGAAAATGTAGGAACCGTGGAATTTCTTGTAGATGATAATGATGATTTTTATTTTATAGAAATGAATACACGTGTTCAGGTAGAACACCCAGTCACTGAGATAATATCGGGCATTGATATTATACAAAGGATGATAGAAATAGCCGGCGGCGATAGACTCAAATATACGCAAGATGAGATAATAATTCGAGGATATGCGATAGAGTTTAGGATAAATGCCGAAAATCCACAAAATAATTTTATGCCGTCTGTTGGAACGATTACTAACTATATGGCACCAGGCGGTCCGGGAGTACGGCTTGATACAAGTATTTATGCTGGTTATACGATACCGGCTAATTATGATTCTATGGTGGGAAAACTCATTGTTTATGCTTTAGAATGGGATGGTGTGGTTAAAAAAGCAGTCAGAGCTTTAGACGAATTTTTTATTGATGGTGTTGTAATAAATATGCCGCTACATAAGGCAATCGTCACAGAGAATGATTTTAAAGCAGGAATTTTTGATACATCATACTTAGAGAAAAAGTTGCCAACCTTTGATTTTGAGAAACATAAATCAAAGCGAGGTGTAGAAGATAAAAGTTTTATTTTAAAAGGAACAGAAGAACTTCTGTATTAAAAGATAAAAGTGTAGAACAAAAATTGCTCTACACTTTTACTTATGAATCTTCTGCGGTCTCTTGTGTGACAGGTTTCATCGCAGGGAACAAAAGAACATCTCGAATACTATGCTCGTTTGTAAGTAGCATTACAAGTCTGTCAATTCCTATGCCTTGTCCCGCTGTTGGTGCCATACCATAGCTGAGAGCTTCAACAAAATCACTGTCCATTTCATGTGCTTCATCATCACCACTCTCTTTTGCGGCCATTTGTCCTTCAAAACGAGATAACTGGTCAACAGGGTCATTTAACTCACTAAAAGCATTTGCTATTTCACGTCCTGCAATGAATAATTCAAATCTTTCTGTAATCTCAGGATGCTCATCATTTCTGCGGGCAAGCGGAGAAATTTCAACAGGATAATCTGTAATAAAAGTAGGGTCTATAAGCTTTTCTTCTACAAATTCATCAAATAGCTCGCCTTGAAGTTGTCCTAAATTCATACCCGGTTTTACAGTAATGCCTTTTTCATTGAGGTAAGCAATAATTTTTTCTTTATCTTTTGTGACATCTACCGGTACACCACCAACACTAGTCAATGATTCAATAAGAGGAATTTCTTGAAAATTATCAAAGTTTACTTCTAAATCACCGTAAGGTAGAAGTGTAGGAAGGTCCAAGTGATCAAAAAGGTACTGAAAATACTCTTTTGTGATTTCAATTAAATCTTTGTATGTTTTATATGCCCAATAAAATTCAATAGAAGTAAATTCAGGATTATGTGTTGCATCCATACCTTCATTTCTAAAATTACGGTTAATCTCAAAAACTGCTTCAAATCCACCTACAATAAGACGTTTAAGATAAAGCTCCGGTGCAATTCTAAGGAATCTATCAACATCAAGTGCATTATGATGTGTTACAAAAGGTTTGGCATTGGCCCCACCGGCAATAGGGTGCATCATAGGTGTTTCAACTTCTAAAAAGCCTTTGTCTTCAAAGAAACGGCGAGTTAAAGAGATAACACGAGAACGAATTTGAAATGTTTTTCTTACTTCAGAATTCATAATTAAATCAAGGTAACGTTTTCTATATCGAATCTCTTTATCTGTTATTCCATGAAATTTTTCAGGAAGTGGTGCAATTGCTTTTGTTAGTAGTGTAAAACTGTCTACATGTAAAGAAAGTTCTCCTTGGCCTGTAACAAAAGGAAAACCGCCGACCTCGATGATATCTCCGACTTCTATATTTTTTTTAAATATAGTGTTATAAAAACCTTCAGGAAGATTATCACGGGAGATATAAATTTGTAACATACCGCTTTCATCTTCAATTTTTACAAAACTTGCTTTTCCCATAATACGAAGAAATTTTATACGACCGCTTACAATATAATGACGGTTCTCATCACGTTTTGTCTCAGTTTCTGCTATATCAGAATTAACATTGAGATATTTTTCAATTGATGTATTTCTCTGTGAATTGTTTGCATAAGGGTTATATCCTGCATCTTTTAATGCATTTGCTTTTTCTATTCTTTGTTGTATATATTTATTTTCAAAAATCAATAATTTTCCTTCTTGTTTGTTTAGTTGTTTCTTTTAGAGTAGCACTTTTTACAAATACCGTATATCTGCATAGAATGGTCACTCATTTTAAAGCCAAGTTCTTTTGTAATGGCATGTTGGCGTTTTTCTATCTCTTCATCTACAAATTCAGTAATTTTTCCACATTCTGTACATATAAGATGATCATGATGCTCTTTTGCTCCGAGTTCATATTTTTTACCTTGTGCACCAAACGAAAGGGAAGTAACGACATGAGAGTCTTCAAGAAGAGATAATGTTCTGTAAACCGTTGCAATACCAGTTTTTAATTCAGGATATTTTTCTTGTATAAGATGATGCAGTGCCTCGGGCGTCAAATGCTCATCAGAGTTATAAAGTGTTTCCAAAATTACTTCACGTTGAATTGTGAATTTTAAGTTGTTCTTTTTAAGTAATTGTTTGAAATTAACGAGGAGTTGTTCATATTCAACTGTTCTGTCATTAAAGTTTGTTGTGACATTTGGCATATTATTTCTCCTCTAATTTCTTTTTGATTTCATCAATCTTGTTTAAGGCAGATTGTGTAACATTATCCTCAGCTTTTTTCTGCATATTTTTATCTGTTTGTGCTATCGTGGTATTTATATCTTTTGTTATATGTGTAGGATCTATTTTCATAATATAGGCTCCTGTTTCAACTAAAATAGGAAAAAGAACACTTGTTTTAAGTGCAGAATCCAAAGTACTTCTGATAGCTTTAACATTATAAACTGCATAGGCAATAACTGCTGCGATTAAAAAGAACTTTCCTGCACCAAAAATAAAACCAAAAATTCTGTCGATGGGACTAAGACCACTTAATGAACTCAGTTTCTTAAATGTAAATCCTATAAAAATCATAAGCATCCAAAAGAGTGCGAGTGTAACAAGAAAACCGGTAAAATTAATTGCTGATTCATTGGAAAATTTAAAAATCATATTGCTTAAGTAGTGACCGACTACATTTCCTACGCGTGAGGCTATAAAAATTCCACCGATTATACCTATAAGCCCAAAAACTTCTTTAAAAAAACCATTGAGTATACCTTTTAGTCCAAGCAGTAAAATTATAATTGCTGCTACAATGTCAAAATAATTAAATTCCATTTTTTAATTCCATGTTCATTTGATTTTTACCACCGTTTTTTGATTTATACAGTGCTTTGTCTGCTCTATTTATAAGAGTTTCAGGCGTATCTTCAGGGTAATATATTGTTGAACCGATGCTCATCGTAACATTAATAGCTTGGCCTTTATAAAAGAGTTGATTTGAACTGATAAGCTTGAGTATTCTACGTGCTATTGTTTGGCAGGTGTCTGTATCTATTCGATTTAAAACAATAAGAAATTCTTCACCGCCGTAACGGAAAACTTTATCCCCATCTCGCAAGGCCTTTCTTAACAAATTTGCAATAAATATTAAAATTTTATCTCCTGCAATATGTCCATATGTGTCATTGATTTGTTTAAAATCATCAACATCCAAAAGTAAAAGATGTAATTCATGCTGCAATTCTGTTTTATCGCATAAATTTGTCATATATGTATCTAGTGCACGTCTATTGAAAATTTTTGTCAGTGGATCTAAATTTGAAGTACTTTCAAGTTCTTTTACTTGAGTAGAAAGCTTGTTAATAATATTGTTTGCACGTTTTACTTCTTGTGACATATGGTTTTGAATCTCATCAAATTTATCTTTTATAGAGGGTAAGTCTATAAGTTGATGTTCACAGCTTTGTACAGCTTTTTCATGAATTTTTGTTAATTTTTCAAATCTATTATTGGTATTTTTATAAGAAGAAAGAGTTCTTGTCGCAATTTCTTTATAAGCATTTGTAAATGCTAATTTTGCATGTTCTACAGAATTAAGTTCATCTTCATTAATATTTTGAATTGTCATCACAGCATTTTGAAGATATGTTACTACTTGTTCCTTATCAGGTTCTTTTTGGGAGTCAATATTGTCTAATAGCTCATTATACATTTGAGCCACTAATGATTTCAAGTCATCTTTCTTCATAAATCTCCAATAAAAATATTTGCAATTATACCTGTTTAAGCATAAAAAAAGCTTTTCTCATAGTTATTTTAGCTATATTTGGATAAAATTGCAAAAAATAACAATATATAAGGTCTAATAATGAGTACTTGGAGCCCGTCAAGCTGGAGAGAAAAACCAATATTGCAACAACCGACATACCCTGATAAAGTAAAACTGGAAGGTGTTTTAAAAGAGTTGAAAAATTATCCGCCACTTGTATTTGCAGGTGAAGCTCGTTCACTCAAAGAACAACTTGCAAATGTATCACAGGGGAAAGCTTTTTTACTGCAAGGTGGAGATTGTGCTGAGAGTTTTTCTGAATTTCATGCCGATAATATTCGTGATACTTTTAAAGCGTTAATGCAAATGGCAGTTGTTATGACCTACGCTGGAGGCTTGCCTGTAGTAAAAGTTGGTCGTCTTGGCGGTCAGTTTGCAAAACCTCGTTCATCAAATACCGAAACACTTGGTGATATAACACTTGATTCATATCGTGGTGATATTATCAATGGGATAGATTTTGATAAAAAATCTCGTGTACCCGATCCTGAGCGTATGATAAAAGCTTATAATCAGGCAACTGCTACACAAAATTTACTTCGTGCTTTTGCATCGGGTGGACTTGCTGATTTGCACAAGGTAAGTAAATGGAATCTTGATTTTGCACACAAAAGTGAAGTCGGAGCAAAATATGAGGCACTTGCTGAAGATATAGAAAAGTCTCTCAAATTTATGGAAGCTTGTGGCGTTACTTCTAAAACATATAGAACACTCCGTGAAACTGATTTTTTTACGTCTCATGAAGCACTTCTTTTACCTTATGAAGAAGCATTTACGAGAAAAGATTCTATTACAGGTGACTGGTATAATACAGCTGCACATATGGTATGGATAGGAGACAGAACACGTCAGCTTGATGGTGCACATGTTGAATACATGAAAGGTATTAAAAATCCTATCGGAATCAAAGCCGGTCCTACTATGGACCCTGATGATTTAGTAAGATTAGCTAAAGCAGTCAACCCTGAGAATGAAGCAGGACGCCTAAATATTATCGTCAGAATGGGTGCGAATAATGTTGGTGAACATATGCCGGCACTTATTCGTGCGGTTGAGAGAGAAGGTTTACAAGTAGTTTGGTCATGTGATCCTATGCATGGAAACACTATAAAATCATCAAATAATTATAAAACTCGTCCTGTTGATGCTATTTTAACAGAGATGAAACAATTTTTTCAAGTGCATAAAGCTGAGGGTACATTTGCTGGTGGTGTTCATTTGGAAATGACAGGTAAAAATGTCACTGAGTGTATCGGTGGTAGTTTTACGGTAACAGAAGAAGATTTAAGTTCTCGTTATCATACACATTGTGATCCGCGTTTAAATGCAGACCAGTCATTGGAATTGGCATTTTTAATAGCAGACTCTTTAAAAGACGCAAATAAATAAAGCTCTCAAGCAACTTAGCCTAGACTGAAGTCTAGGTTCCGAAAAAGACTTTTTAATTCTTTGGGAAGCGATGCTTTAGCTTCGCCTTTTACGCTTTGTTATCTCACCTGAAAGATATTCTTTTTTTGTACAGCATCAAACTTAGTTCCATAACAGAGTCTTTGTTGTATGCCTCCACGTGCAGTTAAATCAACAATCACACCTAAATCTTGAGTCTGTATACTTTTTGCAATAGTCTCATAGATTTCACAGGCAATATCTTCAGCATATAACTTTTTATCTCTCAGTGATGTCAAATATTTTTTAAAATCAAGTAAGTCAAATGTTTCACCGATGCTAATAAAGTTTATATAAACTGTACCTCTGTAAGGTTGTCCGCTTTGTGCAAGAAATAGCAGTTCATGAGACATATATTGTATATGCGTATTTTCTTTTACATGTAAAATATTTAACTTCATTTTATCCTACTCTTTGCGGATTGAGATTTCTATTTAAAAATCTATACTTTTCTATTGCTTTATATTTCTCTTCATCATTTGCATAGCTAAAAGTAGGGTGTATGCTGATGTTACCTCTAGGATAAAACAGACCAACAACTTCAAGATATTTGGGTTGCATAAGTGTTACTAAATCTTTGCCTATTTTATTGACAACATCCTCATGAAACTCTCCGCTGTTCATAAAACTAAAAAGGTAGAGTTTGAGTGATTTGCTCTCAACCATTTTTACATCAGGAATGTAGTTAATAATGAGTGTTCCAAAATCCGGCTGGTTTGTTTTTGGACATAGAGAAGTGAACTCATCGGCGTTAAGTGTGACCCAGTAATCCATTTGGGGATGAACATTTTCAAAAGTTTCTAAAAGTTGAGGTGCATATTCATATTTGTACTCTGTATGTCCCGCTCCAAGTTGAGTTACTTCTTTGGCTCTTTTGTCTTTATAAGTTTTTTTATCCATTGTTTATCTCTTCTTCTTTTTCCTGAATTGTTAAAAGTTCTTCAACTTTTATTTCATACAGTTCTTCCATCTCAGCCAATTCTTTGGCAAGAGTACTTAAACCAATACCTTCATAACATTTTGGATTTGATAAACAGGCATTTTTTTCATCTATCTTTTCTTCAAGTACTTCTATTTCTTGTGGAAGTTTTTCTAAAGCTATTTTTTCTTTAAAAGTGAGCCTTGGTGTCTTTGGCTGTTCTTTTACATGTAGAATTTTTTTACTCTCAGTGGAAGCTTCTTTTTCCATACTTTCAAGCTCTTGAACCTCTTTTTCAAGGTCAAGATATTCACTATATTGTTGATGAGATTCTTCAATGGTTTTATTTGCTTTAAATATAAAAAGTTTTTTAGCAATTTTGTCAACGAAATATCTATCATGCGAGACTATTATGACCGCACCGGGAAAGTTTGTCAATTGCTCTTCTAAAATGTTAATAGTCGGAATGTCTAAATCATTTGTAGGCTCATCTAAAATCAGTATATCAACATCTTGTGTAAAGAGTAGGGCAAGGGCAACACGGTTTTTTTCGCCACCGCTGAGCACACCTATTTTTTTATCTAAAAATTCACGAGGAAAGAGAAAGTTTTTTAGGTATCCATATACATGTAAGTCGCTGCCTCGAACATTTACACGGTCGCCGCCATGAGGGCAAAAGGTTTCGATAAGGTTTTTATCATCATCAAGCATCTCTCTATGCTGATCAAAATAACCTACTTTAAATTCACCGCATTTTATTTTTCCTCTTGTTGGTTCGATGCGTCCAAGAAGAGCCTTTAAAAGTGTTGATTTTCCACTGCCGTTTGGCCCAACAATGGCAATAACATCTTTTTGTAGTATTCTGGTTGAAAAGTCATGCACGAGCTCTTTATCCCCGAGTTTGAGGGCTAAGTCTTCTACTTCAAAAAGCATTTTTTGTTTGTTTACGCTTTTATCGCGGTTAAAATGTTTTGCTTCACGTTGCAGTTCTACGGACATTTTACGAATTTTTGCAGGGTTCGTTTTAGCATCTTCACGTAATTGCATTAAACGCTCTTTGCGTCCTTCATTACGTTTGAGTCGTGCTCGTACGCCTCTTGCAAACCATTCATTCTCTCTTTTTAAAACACCAAGTAAATTATCATGCTGTTTTTGCAGAGTTCTTAAATATTCTTCTTTTTGTGTCAGGTAGTCATTATATCCGCCATGATATTCACGCAGTTTACAATCTTCAACTTCAACACTTTTTGTGGCTATCCTATCTATAAAATATCTATCATGAGAGATAAAAACAAGCGTAAATTTTTCTTTAAGAATTAGCTCTTCTAAAAATTCAACCATATAAACATCAAGGTGGTTGGTTGGTTCATCAAGCAAAAGTACATCAGGTTTTTGGAGTAAAAGAGAAGCAAGTGCAACACGTCTCTGTTCCCCTCCACTTAAAAGCAATACTGGTTTGTTTTCATACTCTTTGAGCTGAAAATGTTGTATGATTCTTTCTATTTTATCATCCAAATTCCAAGCATTATGATGTTCTATATAACGAGAAATCTTTTCATGTTCATCAAGAAGTATTTTATTGTTAAAATCATCTGCTAAAAGCAGTGAAAGCTCATTATATCTTTTCTTTGCTAGTGTCAGTTCTTTGAGCCCTGCTTCTACAGCTTGACGTACACTGTGTCCTTCTTCAAATTCTGGACGTTGATCAAGCATTTTTACTTCAAGATCATTTTTAATGATACGTCGACCACTATCAGGCGTAAGAGTACCGTTGACAATTTTCATTAAAGTGGATTTACCACTACCATTTTTGCCAATAATAACAATGCGTTCTCCAGGATCAACATGAAAATCGACTTCAGTAAGAATCTTTTGTGCAGAATAATGTTTTGATATTTTTTGTAGGTCTATGAGTGCCATATATACTTTACTTATTTTAGTTTTCGTAATCATAGCACTTAAGGAGTTAATAGGCACTTAGTAGAATAAAATTATCTTTTATTTTGATATACTATAAATTATTTTATGAAAAGGAGGGAGAAAAGATGGAAGTTTTAAAAGAGATAGAAAAAAATAGGCATGATTTTGTTGAATTATTATTAGAGGAAGCATCTGAATATATCTACAGAAATATACGCTACAACATAGAGTTTTCTTTAATCGCAATTTATGATATGACCACAATTCCGATTGATTTTGATACCTTAAAAAAGATGTTAAGAAAAACAGACAAAATTGTATATATCAACGACAATTTATTTTGTGTGATAGCAGATTCTGTACAAAACAATAATAGTGTAAAAGTGGCTGAAAATATTAACTATAATCTTATACGATTGGGTACTCACGAAGATTATTTTATCAGTGTTGTTAGTTCCGAAGATTATACTGATAATTACTCCAAAATGATATATGAACTTTTTTCAAGATTGGAAGATGCGATAAAAAATAATTTAAAAAATATTGTTGTATGTCAAGATTATGTTATTTAAATTGTAATATCATACGAACTCATTTAAAGGATTTTATTTGGGTTTATTTATACATATTCACTTAATTGCTGCCATTGCCTGGATAGGTGGCTCAATATTTATGTTTGTTTTAGGTGTTACTCTTTTGGATAAAGAAAAACAAAAACAGGTTTATCCGCATATAGGGCCGATTTTTGGTTATTTTGAATTAGTTGCTTTACTTATATTACTAATAAGCGGTACGGTAATGGTTGTTAATGATGGTTTATTGCAGGCACTTTTTAGTGATTCAGACAATATTATCGTGCAAACATTAAGAAAAAAACTTTTTATAGTTGCAATTATTGTAGTGGCGACTATTATCCATTTTTATATTGCATTTCGTACAAATGGTAAAGAGCGTACAAAAATGCAAAATATTATTTCTAGAGGTTCTTCTTTACTTATCTTTTTTCTAAATCTATTTGTTCTTCATTATGCAATTGTAATTCGTTCGATGCTTTAAAATTATCGTTGCATAACTCTTTTGCTGTAAACCATTTTGCTATGCCATCATCATTATAATGATACTCTCTTTGCGTGGGTGGTATAACACTATTCCTCATTTTTGCTCTTATGATTCCCATAACAACAAAGAGTATTAGTAAAGTAGCTCCGGCTATAAAATAGTCATATATATACCACACTATTAGTGCTGTAGTAAGTGATGTAAATTGTAAAAACAATCTTACAATATATGCAATTATTTTACATTTTTTTGTATGTAAAACAGGTGTTGGTTCTAGTAAGTCTATATAATCATTTTTCATGGAAGCATTATACCAAATTCATAAAATAAATAAACTTGAGTTAAATTGACTAAAGAATATTGATAAAACTTGCAACTATTAACTTTTTTTGCTAAAATACTATCAAATAAAAAAAAAGGATTTAAATATGGCTAAACATCAATTTCAAACAGAAGCAAATCAAATTTTACAACTTATGATTCATTCACTTTATTCAAATAAGGAGATTTTCCTTCGTGAACTTATTTCAAATGCTTCAGATGCACTTGATAAATTAAATATGTTGGTTTTAACAGATGAAAAATACAAGGGTATAAAATTTGATCCTAAAATCGATATAAAAAGAGATAAAGAAAATAAATTATTGACAATTACTGATACTGGTATTGGTATGAATGAAGATGATTTAATGAATAATTTAGGAACAATAGCAAAATCAGGTACGAAAGCATTTTTAGAAAATATGACAGGTGATGAAAAAGTAGATTCTCACTTAATAGGTCAGTTTGGTGTTGGTTTTTATTCTGCATTTATGGTAGCAGATAAAGTAGAAGTTATAACTAAAAAAGCAGGTGAAGAACAGGCTTATAAATGGATTAGTTCTGGAAATGGTGAATTTGAAATCGAAGAGACTACAAAAGAGTCTTACGGAACTGAAATCATTATGTATTTAAATGAAGGTGAAGAAGAATTTTTAGAAGAATATCGTATTGATGCTATTGTGAAAAAGTATTCAAATCATATTCCATTTCCTATTTTTATGGATAAAGAAAACCATATTCCTGCAGTTACTGATGATGATGGCAAGGAAACAGAAGCAGCACGTACAGAAATCGAAAATGTTCAAATAAATAGTGCAAGTGCATTATGGACATTGTCAAAAAGTGAACTTAAAGAGGATGATTATAAATCTTTTTATGAAACTATTGCACATTCGAGTGAAGAGCCATTGTCTTGGACACATCATAAAGCTGAAGGTGCAATAGAATACACAACATTGTTTTATATTCCTTCAAAAGCACCAATGGATATATATAGAGTGGATTATAAGCCGGGTATTAAATTATATATTAATCGTGTTTTTATTACAGATGATGAAAAAGAACTTATGCCAACATATTTACGTTTCTTACGCGGCGTGATTGACTCAAAAGATTTACCATTAAATGTAAGTCGTGAAATTTTACAGTCAAATCCGATAATGACAAAAATAAAGAATGCTTCAGTGAAAAAAGTACTTTCTGAACTTGCAAAAATGATGAAAAAAGACCCTCAAAAATATGATACTTTCTATAAGGAATTTGGAAATGTGCTCAAAGAAGGGCTATACAGTGACTTTGGTAATCGTGAGAAAATTTTAGAACTTTTAAAATTTCATACACTCAATTCTGATGAAATGACAAATATTGAAGAGTTTGTGAAAAATGTCGATTCTGAGAAAAAAGAAATTTATTATTTAACAGCGAAAACATCTTTAGATATGCTAAAACATTCTCCAATCTTAGAAAAATTCAAATCTCGCGGTATAGATGTTTTACTTTTAAATGAAGAAGTAGATACTATTATTTTCCCAATGGTGACAGAATATAAAGAATACAAACTTATTCCTGCGGCAGATGCAAAATTTGAAGAGAGTGAAGAAGATAAAAAAGTAAAAGAAGACTTAGCAAAATCTTATGAAGGTTTTGTTAAAGAGGTAAAAGATATTCTTGGGCAAAGTGTTAAAAATGTTGAGGTAACAACAGAGTTAACTGATTCTCCTGTTGCTATAAAAATTGACAAAGAAGACCCATCTTATATGATGGCACAAATGATGAAGCAAATGGGACAGGCGACAGATGCACCTGAACCTGCACCGATTTTGCAAATTAATCCTAATCATGAACTGATTGCAAAACTCAAAGATACATCTGATAGAAATTTAATAGAAGATGCATCGCATGTATTACTTGACCAAGCAAAACTGTTTGATGGACAAGAACTTGATGATACTGCTGATTTTGTTCTTCGTTTAAATAGAATAATTTCTAAAGCATTATAATTTTTTTGAATGGGTGTAATTGTAGCACCCATTCTACATTGCTTATTTTCTTCTGTACCTTTTATACCTTTTAATGCATAAATATGTTATCTTACGTTTATGTTAAATAAATTTAAATTTTTTATGGAATCATCCAAAGAATACTCTGCTCATACAATACTGCGTGATGCAAAAAGAACGTGTAAGGCATTGGCAACAACAGAACTAATTGATTTACATATACAAGATTATAAATATGATGTTTCTATCGCTGTAAATGAATTAGGACTTGATAAAGAGTTAGTAGCAGAATTAGTTGATGATTATGTTGCACAGGTGATTAAATCAGTTGTGCAGTTTGAGAGCTATTTAAAGACATTGAAAACTTCAAAAGAAAATAATAAAGATTTAGACTACACAGCTCTACGAGAGCTAGCACATAAAAATTTGGGTGTTGCAAGAAATTTACGTATAAAAGATGCAGAAATCCTTCTTTATGAGCTTATGAAAAAAGATGATTTGGAGTATCTAGTTGCCTGTTTGGAAGCGTTAAAAGTATGTGCTATAAAGTTAAGTCCTCAATGTGCTTACAAAACTTTAAAACTCATTGAAGTGAAAAGCTCTCTATAAAAGATTATCTATTTTTCAATGATTGTGCTATTTTTTCCAGCTTTCCTTTGGGCTTTTTAACTGCTATACCTTTATCGTTTTTATCTAATGGCAGAGCAAATGTAAGTAAAATGAAAATAAATGAAAATACAAAAGCACTCAAAACAGTTAGAATCAGTTTTAGCTTAAAATCTTTCAATGGTATCCTTTATGAATTTTCTTTTTGCTCATTTGTCATATAAATCCAAAATTCTTTGTGTGTGTAACCCTTATTTAAGAAAAAAAGTTGCAAAACAGCTACTCTGTATAAGGTTATTAACATTTTTGCATAGGGTATCAAAAGACTAAAACGTACAAGCAGAGATTGTTGTTTATTTCCTTTTGATTCTATCATCTCTTGCATTCCAATATTATTACTTAAATAAATGCCAAATATAATCGAAAATGCAAAATTTAAAATAAGTCCAAAAATTACATACGCCATAAAATTTTGTTCATACATACCAATTATCATTTTAATAATCATCCTATTTTTATTGTCTTAACTGTATTTTATCTAAAAAAAATTACTGTTTAGTTTAAGTCTTAAAATTACATCACCAAAAAGTAACAAACTATTGTGAATTTAAAAATTAAAAATATTCTAACAACTTTTTTTAAACATCTTTATACTATACTTTGCCCACAAATTATAAACAAGGGTAATTTTATGGAAACTAACCTCGTAATGGAGGGGATTAAATTTATGTTTTTGGGGATGGGAACTGTATTCTCATTCTTAGTTATAATGATATTTGTAATAAATATAATGTCATTAATTATACATAAATATTTTCCTGAACCGCATGTAGCAGATGAGACTGCATCTGGTGGTAGTACACAAAAAGATAATAAAAAAATAGTTGCGGCAATTACGGCTGCAATAGCACATCATAGACAAGGTTAAGGATTATAATGGCTAAAAAATTTATAGATGTAATGGATACAACTTTCAGAGATGGCTTCCAGTCGGTATTTGGCGGACGTGTATTGATGGAAGATTTTTTTCCAGCAGTAGAAGCCGCAAAAATGGCAGGTATTAACCATTTTGAATTTGGTGGTGGAGCAAGATTTCAATCACTTTACTTTTATTTAAGAGAAGATGCATTTGAAATGATGGACAAATTTCGTAAAATAGTAGGACCTGAAGCAAACTTACAAACGCTTGCTCGTGGTGTCAGTACTGTTATGCTTGATACTGGTTCTAAAGAGTTGATAGACCTGCATGCCAAAATGTTTAAAAAACATGGAGCGACTACTATTCGTAACTTTGATGCTTTAAATGATGTAGAAAATTTAAAATATTCTGGTGAAAGAATTGTACATCATGGACTTAAACATGAAGTAGTGGTAACAATGATGGACTTACCACCGGGATGCCATGGTGCACATAGTGTTGAATATTACGAGAAAACACTTCGTGATATTTTAGAAAGTGATATACAATATGATAGTATCTGTTTTAAAGATGCTTCTGGTACTTCAAATCCTCAAAAAGTTTTTGAAACTATTAAAATGGCCAGAAAACTCATTCCTGAAGATATGCATTTACGTTTACATACTCATGAAACTGCAGGTGTTTCTGTAGCTGCTTATATGGCAGCACTTGAAGCAGGTGTTGATGGAATTGATATGGCTGCAGCTCCTGTAAGTGGTGGAACATCTCAGCCAGATATTTTAACAATGCTTCATGCAACAAAAGGTATGAATTATGATTTGGGTGGACTTGAACTTGGAAAAATTCTTACATACGAAAAAGAATTGCAATCATGTTTAAGTGATTATTTTATACCTCCTGAAGCGACAATGGTGTCTCCAATTATTCCATTTTCACCAATGCCGGGTGGTGCATTAACTGCAAATACACAAATGATGCGTGATAACGATATGATGGATAAATTTCCAGATGTAATCGCTGCTATGCAAGAAGTCGTTGAAAAAGGTGGTTATGGTACTTCTGTAACACCGGTTTCACAATTTTATTTTCAACAAGCTCTTAACAATGTAATGCAAGGACCATGGAAGGCAATTGCACCTGGTTATGGGAAAATGGTCCTTGGATATTTTGGTAAAACTCCGGTTGCACCAGATCCTGAAATAGTGAAAATTGCTTCAGAACAGTTAAAGTTAGAATCAACAACTGAAAAAGCACTTGATTTGGCTGACGCAGATCCTGCAAAATCTTTGGAAAGCTGGATTAATAGACTCAAAGATGAAGATATAGAAATTACAGAAGAAAATATATTTATTGCAGCTGCATGTCAAGAAAAAGGTATCGCATTCCTCCAAGGTAAAGGCGAATTAAATGTACGTAAAATATCTGAAATGAAAAAAGATTGTAAAGAAGGAAGTTCAATGGGAAGTGGAAATTATACAGTAATGGTAGATGGACAAAAATTTAGTGTTCAAGTTGCAGAAGGTGATGCAAATATTCAAGTAACAGCAGTTGACGGTGAGAGTGTTGTTCCAGTAACTCAAGCAGCTCCGGTAGCATCAGGAAACGATACTGAAATTAAAGCACTTCTCCCGGGTAATGTTTGGAAAATTGTTGCAAATCCGGGTCAAAGCGTGAATGAGGGTGATGTAATAATGATTCTTGAATCAATGAAAATGGAAATTGATGTCGTAGCACCTCGTGGTGGTGTAGTGAAGTCTATTAATGTAGCTACAAATGACAAAGTTGTAGAAGGTCAAGTAGTAGCAGTACTAGGATAAGCGGATGAAAAATATTGTAATTAAATTACTCGCATCTATGATGCTTTTTGCATGTGTCTTTTCAGTAAATGCTATGGCCTCGGAGCATGAATCAAGTGTGCAAAAACTCTCTGCCCATCAGGAAGAAACATATCAATCAAAGCCTTTTTCTCAAATGATAACAGGCTTCTTGAAATCAACTGGTATAGTAGCTCTTGTTCATCCTCGTGCTGATGAATTAAGTGCAACAGGCAAGCCAATGAGTGATTTTCATAAGGGTCTTGGTCGTGTTATTATGATTCTTGTGACATTTTTATTATTTTGGCTTGCTATTGCGAAAGGATTTGAGCCGCTTTTACTCCTGCCAATTGCATTTGGTGGTCTTTTAGCAAATATACCTATAGCAGATATTGCTGGACCACATGGATTTTTAGGGGTTATTTACCAAGCAGGTCTTTCAAATGAGCTTTTTCCTATTATAATATTTATGGGTGTTGGTGCAATGACTGATTTTGGACCACTTTTATCAAACCCTAAAACAGCACTCCTAGGTGGAGCAGCACAATTTGGTATTTTTGGAACACTTGTTGGTGCTGTTGTACTTGCACATTATGGTTTTGTAGATTTTACGCTTAAACAGGCATCAGCTATTTCCATTATTGGTGGTGCAGATGGTCCAACGTCTATTTTTATTGCAACAAAACTTTCGCCTGAACTTTTAGGAGCGATTGCGGTTGCATCTTACAGCTATATGGCAATGGTACCAATTATTCAACCTCCGATTATGAGAGCATTGACAACAGATAAAGAGAGAAAAATGAGAATGAGTACACTTCGTCATGTGTCTCGTTTGGAAAAACTTGTTTTTCCTGTTTTGGTTTTAATGCTTGCCATCTTAGTGCTACCAGAGTCTACACCACTAATTGGTGCTTTTATGTTTGGTAACTTTTTAAAAGAATCAGGTGTAGTTGAGCGTTTAAATGATACGCTTCAAAATTCACTTATCAACATTACAACTATCTTTTTAGGTCTTGGTGTTGGTTCAAAATTGGCAGCAGATCAATTTTTGGTGCCAGAGACACTTTTCATTATGATTTTGGGTGTTATCGCATTTGCTGTAGGTACTGCGGCAGGTGTACTGATGGCTAAATTTATGAATCTTTTCCCTGGTCATAAAATCAATCCATTAATTGGTTCAGCCGGTGTTTCTGCCGTTCCTATGGCAGCACGTGTATCAAATAAAGTTGGTATGGAATATGACCGTACAAATATGCTTTTAATGCATGCAATGGGTCCGAATGTTGCAGGAGTTATAGGTTCAGCCGTAGCAGCGGGTGTTTTAATTTCTCTATTTCAATAGAGAAATTAAAAATTTATACTTTTCTCAATAAATTTTCTAATTTAGTTGTAATTATTTCATTACTGAAACAATTAATGGGATGACATTATGACTTTTAGTTTTGTCTATAAATCCATCAGCTCCCAAACCTTGGGCTTCTCTTTTGTTGTTATCTCCTGTCATTGAACTGTTTACAATGATGGGTATATCTCTTGTTAAAGGATTTGCTCTTAGTCTTTGAATCACTGTAAATCCGGACATTTCAGGCATTTCAATATCTGTAATTATGGCAGGTATTTCATTTATTTGTTCACCCAATGCATCTATATAGTCAATGAGTTTTTTACCATTGTCAAATAATTTCATATTAATATCTGCTTTTTTAAAGAGCTGTATAAGATGTCTTTGTGCGGTTTTTGAATCTTCTGCTATTAAAACAGTTCCATATTTAAGTTTGTCTGGTATTGTGACTTCTTGTAATAGTTCTGTATCTTTGTCTACATTTACGAGGGCTTGAGGCAATACATCGGCAAGCAGTTTCTCATAATCTAAAATAAGGCATAAACTTCCATCATCAAGTCTTGTATCATTTATAACAACACTGTCTTCTTTAAGCCTATAACTGTCAGGTGCATGTATATCATGCCAATTTTTTTTGATTACTCTATATGCAGACATAATTCTAAGTCCCATAATAATACCGTTGAAATCACAAATTAAAATATTTGACCGTTGTATTTCATCTTCATTTAATGAAAGTCCAAGCCAAGCTGGAAGATTTAAAATAGGTATTTGAAGATTTCTTAAAACTATAGTACCTTCGAGTAAAGCGTGTGTTGATGGAATTTGAGTTAAAAAATGATTTTTGGACTCTACAACTTCTCTTGTTTTAAATACATTTATTGCATAATATGCGGAGTCTTCTTTTTCACTTACTCTAAAAACCAATAATTGTAATTCATTATTTTTTGCCAGATTTGTAGCGGCATCAACATTATCTAATAGGGACATAAAATACCTTTAATTTTAAATATCTCTTAATAATACCAAAAAGAAAATGAAATATGCTTGAATGTTAATAATGAAATGTTAAAATAAATACATATAGTTGTAAGGATTTTATTGTGAAAATTATAGTAGCTTTGTTGTTTATGTGTACATTTGTATTTTCAAAAGTTTATTATTCAAAAGTAGAGCCTTATGAAGTAAGAACGCTTGCATCAAATGTCTCTGGTATAGTTCTTTATACTGATGAGAATATGATTGGAAAGAAATTGTCTAATAAAAATTTTATTACAATTGATTCAGAAATTGATGAAGATGAATTAAAAGCAGTCAGACAAAAACTTTTATATCAAAAAAACACTTTGCTATTAGATAAAAAGGTATTGCAAAATTTAGCACAAAATTTACAGAGAAAAAGAGAAAATTATCAAACAATAAAAGATTTAAAAATTAAATCTCGTATAGATAAAGACAAAGAATTTTATGATTTAGTAAGTAGTGAAAATTTGTATCTTTCTACACAAAAAGAGATAAATAATTTAAAAATAAATATAGCTGATTTAGTCTTGAAAAAAGAGCAGTTACTGAAAAATCTTAAAGATAAAAACATTAAGGCAAAAGATTTTGTTTTATATGCTATTTCTGTAAAGCCTGGTCAGGCGGTTAATATAGCAACACCTTTGGCAAAAGTGGCAGACACCTCTAAAGGACTTTTAACAATATACCTAGATAAAGAAGATTTATTTCATTTAAAAAATAAAATAATTTATATAAATTCAAAAAAAACAAAGTATAAAATTTCAAGAGTTCTATACATTGCAGATGAAAAGAATTTGTCTAAATACAAGGCACAAATTATAGTAAAAACACCAAAAGTATTTTCAAAATTAGAAAAAATAGAATTAAAAGAGAGTAGTAATGAAAAGTAGCGTAACAGCATGTCCTCTTGATTGCTATGATGCCTGTGGCATAATATATGATAAAAACAAATTAAAACCTTTTAAAAATGGGCATACAAATGGTTTTTTATGCCCTCATTTAAATCACTATAACAAATTTGATAGAATTATAAAGCCCAGATATAAAGGGCAGGATATTACGATGCAAGAAGCGCTTTTAAAGTTAAAAGAGCTTTTAGCTTCTGACTTGAAAAGTGGTATTTTACATTATAGAGGTAGTGGAAATTTTGCTTTGATGCAGGAAGTTACAGATCATTTTTTTGCTAAATTAGGTGCTACATTAACAAATGGAAGTTTATGTGATGGAGCAGGGGCAGCTGGAATAATTGCAGGTCGTGGAAGCAATAAAAATATGCCTCTCAGTGAAATTGAAAAATCTGAGGTTGTTATTTTTTGGGGACGAAATCCGCATACGACATCTTCACATATTTTACCACTTATAAAAAACAAAAAAATTATAGTTATTGACCCTGTTAAAACAAAAATAGCCAAGATGGCAGATTTACATGTACAAATCAAACCGCATACTGATATCTATTTGGCGTTATTGCTATCACGGTTTGTTTATATAAATGATAATTTAGATGAAAAATTTATTGAAAAATATGCAAGTGAATTTGAAGAATATTATGAACTGACACAAGGTGTACGCATTAAAGCAACGCTTGAAAATATAGGTGTCACCTTAGGTGATATAGGTGATATACTTGAATATATCATTGATAAAAAAGTTGCCATAGTTTGTGGTGTTGGTATGCAAAAATACAGAGACGGTGCTGATGTTATGCGAAGTATCGATGCTTTTGCAGTCTCTTTAGGACTTTTCGCAAAAGAGGGCTGTGGGGTTGCCTACTTGGGGGATTCAAAAGAGGGAATCACTTCACCTTTTGAGACAAAAGCAAAAAGAGTTTCTAAAGTGAATACAAATTTTGATGAATTTGATACTGTCTTTATACAAGGAACAAATCCTCTTGCACAAATGCCAGATACAGCGAGAGTACAAAATGCATTGGAAAAAACGGCAAATATAGTTTATTTTGGATTAGAGGAAAATGAAACAAGTCAATTAGCTGATTTAGTGATTCCGGCAAAAACATTTTTGGAAAAAGATGATATTAGAACTTCTTATTCTCATAATGGCTTAATGATTATGAATAAACAAGTTGAGAGTGATATTGGTATTAGTGAATATGATTTGGCAGCATACCTTTGCAAAGAATTTAACCTAGAACTTCGACCAGAACAAGAATATTTACAACATTTTAAAAACTTTGGTGTAAAAAAAATAAATGGATGTTTTGAAGTTGAAAATAAAAAGGCTATTCCATATCAAGAGGGTTTTGATACTAGCGATGGAGAATTTGTTTTTCTTGAAGAATTTGAAACACAACAAAGTGAAAATGAAGACGAATTTAATCTTATAACACCTAAAAGCCATACAAGTTTAAATTCTCAGTTTAACAGAAATGAATATGTATATATTAATAGTTCTCACGGATATAATGATGGACAAAACATTGAAATTACTTCAGAAAATGGAAGTGTTGTTTTAGAGGTGAAAAATGATAGCAGATTACGTAATGACACGCTGCTGATATATAGCGGAACTAGAGGCGTTAATAATTTAACTTCATCAAAACATTCTTATGAAGGTAAAAATGCTGTTTTTCAAGAAAATAAAGTTAAAATTACTAAAAAATAAATAAGGTATGAAAAAAGATGAATATTCAGAAATTAGATAAAAAATATATTTTACCAACATACGCAAGAGCTGATGTTGAATTTGTAAGAGGTGAAAATGCTACATTATTTGATGTAAATGAAAAAAAATATATAGATTTTACTTCAGGTATCGGTGTTGTTTCTGTCGGTCATGCAAATGAAAGAGTATCTAAAGCATTGTGTGAACAAGTTACAAAGCTAACACATACTTCCAATCTATATTATATTGCTCCACAAGCTCTTGCTGCACAAAAAGTTGTTGAGGCAAGCGGTTATGATATGCAGTGCTTTTTTGCAAATAGTGGTGCAGAAGCCAATGAAGGTGCAATTAAAATCGTGAGAAAGCATGGTGAACGCGATGGAAAAATAAAAAGATATAAAATTATTACACTCAATCACTCATTTCACGGACGTACAATAACGACAGTAAAAGCGACTGGTCAGGAAGCTATGCATAATTATTTTGGACCATTTCCTGACGGTTTTGTATATGCTGAGGGATTAGATGAAATAGAATCACTCTTGGATAATCATACGGCCGCTGTTATGATAGAATTGATTCAGGGAGAGGGTGGAGTAGAACCTCAAAACAGAGAAAAAGTGCAAAAATTGGCAGAGTTGTTAAAGAAACGTGAAATTCCTCTTATTGTGGATGAAGTACAGACAGGAGCGTATAGAGTCGGTGAATTTACAGCAAGTCAAGCATATGGTATAGAACCTGAAATAATTACACTTGCAAAAGGTGTTGGTGGTGGTGTTCCTGTGGGGATTGTTATGACAACACTGAAAAATGTACTTCAAGCCGGTGATCATGGTTCTACATTCGGTGGTAATTTTTTAAGTAGTCGTGCTGTTTGTGAAGTTGTAGATATTTTAAATGAGAAAAAAACAAGTGGTGATTTAGAAATAACATCTTTACTCTTTAATAAAGCATTACAAAACTTTTATAATAAATATAAAGATATTTTTACACAAAAAGTAGGGATTGGTATGATGTGCGGACTTCGTGTTAAAGATGCTGATACTTTGTCTCAAATTATAAATGTTGCAAGAGATAATGGGGTTATGGTACTCAAAGCCGGCAGAAATACATTAAGATTTTTACCACCGCTTACAATTACAAAAGAGGAAATAGATGAAGGCTTTAAAGCTCTTAATACTACTATGTCTCAGCTCTAACGCTGCTCTTTTTGCAAGTGAGAACAATAATACATTAGATAAATTTATATCTTCTTATAAGAAATTACAATTTCAGTATGATGATGAAAAAAATGAAGCCCAGAGTTCTAAATTACGTGATTCGTGGATAGCACCTTTGCAATTAAATTATAGTTATAAAAAAAGTAATCCTTATAATACAAAGCAGACAAGTCAAAATGCTGCAATTCGTATGAATCAGCCCATTTTTCAAAGCGGTGGTATATATTACGGCATTAAATTTGCCAATGCAAGTAAATACTATACAAAGTGTTCTATCGCAGTAGCAAAAAGAAAGATGATTAAAGATACAGTATCTGTTTTAATGCAGATTAAGCAGACACAGTTAAAAGTAAAAAAACAAAAATTACAGATTGAAAATGCAAAAATTAACTTAGAACAAAAAAAAGAAGAGTATTTTAGCGGACAGTTAGATTCCGGATTTTTAGATAATGCAATCATTCAAAAGAATGTTGCTATATCAGCTTTATATGACATTGAAACTGCAAAAGAAAAATTGGTAAGTTCTTTTCATACTTTAAGTGATTTAGATTATAAAAAAGTAACAATTCCTCATCTTGAACTCTTGAGTAATAAAGAATTTATAACGCATAACCTTGTTTTACATAAGAATGAGGCTGAAATTCAAAAAAACAGATACAATAAAAATGTTACTGTGGCAAAATATCTTCCAAAAGTAAATCTTACAGCAGGTTACAATTGGAGCTTAACGACAAATCAGGCTTTTCAAGTAGGTCAAAAAGTTGTGAGTAACTCAAATGAGCTGGCGTATTATGATTATGGTCTTTCTGTTTCAATTCCTATAGATATAAATACATTTCGAGATATAGAATCTGCAAAAGTCGATTATTTAAAAGCAGAAGTTGTGCAAAAAGATAAGCAAAGAGAATTAAATTATTTATATGAACAAGTTATGCATAATATTAAAAAATTTGATAAAAAAATAGCATTGAGTAATGAAAATATTGAATTATATTCAAAGCTTTTAAGTGATACAAAGAAACTTTTTAGTGCAGGATACAAAACTGAGTATGATGTGAAAACACTTAAAAACTCTTTACAAATACAAAATATAGATACAGAAATATATGAAATAGACAAGCAGTTAGAGCTTTTAAATTTATATGAAATGTATGCAAATGGTGGAGAATAGATGAAATTTAGTACATATATGACAGAATGGCTTTATGGCAAAAATGGCTATTATGCAAAGTATAAAAATATAGGAAAAAGCGGAGATTTTTATACTGCAGTCAGCACAAGTAAATTTTTTGGTGGTACGATTGCAAAACATATTATTTCTCTTGTAGATGAAGGTTTTTTACAAGAAGATGCCGTTATTTGCGAGATAGGAGCACATCATGGTTATTTTCTTGCTGATGTATGTGAATTTATTTATACATTGCGTCCTCAACTTTTACAAACATTTCAATTTGTTATTATAGAAAAATTTGATGATTTACAGGCACATCAAAAGAAGTACTTTTTAGAAAGTTTTGGAGATGCTGTGCAGATAAGACATTGTAAATCTTTAAGTGAACTACAATGTGAAAATGCTTTTTTCATAGCAAATGAAATATTTGATGCGTTCCCTTGTGAACTATATTTTAAAGGCAAAAGTGCACGTGTTGAGAACAATGAAGTTTTCTTTGATGTAAAAGATGACTGGGTTGAGCAAAAGGCAAAAAAATACCATAAAGATAGAGGTGAAATAGCCTTAGGTTATGAAGAATTTGCACAGGAAATGGCTGGAGCTGCCAAAAAGTTTGAATTTATGAGTTTTGATTATGGTGAAATGCAGGCTCGTCCTGATTTCTCACTTAGAATTTATACAAAACACAAAGTACATCCTTTCTTTGAAGATGATTTAGACAGAGCAAAACTTTTTGCAAAAAGCGACATTACCTATGATGTAACATTCCTACATGTAAAAGATGCTTATGAAGCAGCAGGTGTAAATTTTGTGGAATTAAAGGCACAAATGGTAGCTTTGGTTGATATGGGAATTTTAGAACTTTTAGAAATACTAAAAGAGCATGTAGATGACAAAATTTATAAGCAAGAACTTGAAAAAGCTAAGATGCTTATAATGCCAAATTTTCTAGGTGAGCGTTTTAAAATGATAAAATTTAGAAAAGGTGCTTAAAGAGCACCTATCATTTTAAGAAGTTCATCTGGTCTATTTGAATTTTTTATAGCATTTTCTTTAGAAATTACTTTTTTCTGAAGTAGTTCTACAAGTTGTTGTGTTTGTGTTGTCATATTTGTTTCTTGCTGGTTAAGTTGCATTTGAGAATATATTTGATGGACTTTATCTTCTCTTATTTGATTTTGTACGGCAGGGTTTGTAATTAGAATTTCTTGGGTGGCAACTTTACCGCCTCCGACTCTTGGAATGAGTGTTTGTGAGACGACTGCGACAAGTGAAGATGCCAGTTGTGCTCTAATTTGTGCTTGTTCTTCTCCGTCAAATACATCAATTATACGGTTAATTGTTCCAGGTGCTGAATTGGTATGGAGCGTTCCAAATACGAGGTGTCCAGTTTCAGCCGCTGTTAAAGCTGCACCGATTGTTTCAGCATCTCTCATTTCCCCAATGAGTATAATATCTGGATCTTGACGAAGAGAATACTTTAAGGCAGTAGCAAAAGAAGCTGTATTATTTCCTACATCACGTTGTGAAAAAAGTGATTTTATATTTTTATGAACAAACTCAACCGGATCTTCAATAGTAATAATATGGCGACGTTCTGTCATATTGATTTCATGAAGCATAGAGGCAAGGGTGGTTGATTTACCACTTCCAGTAGGTCCTGTTACTAAAATAAGACCTTTTTCTTTTTTTATGAGTTCTTTAAAAATAGGTGGGTTTCCATATTCGTCAAGTGTTGGAATTTCAATAGGAATCATACGAAAAGCACAGCCAATCCCATAAATTGTTTTATAAAAGTTTGCACGAAAACGGCCAATATCTTTCAGCTCAAATGAAAAATCCAGTTCATTTTTTTCTTCAAATATTTTCTTCTGTTTGTCTTCGATTAAAGAATATGCCATTTCTTCAACATCTTTAGCTGTGAGTACAGGTAAATTCAGAGCTCTTAACTCTTTGTCTATTCTGATTTGTGGTTCACTTCCGACAACAAGGTGTAAATCAGATGATTTAAACGCTAAAACACTTTTTAATAATTTTTTAACATCTAATCTTTGAGAGGAACTCTCTGCTTGTACTTCTTCACTCATAAAAAACTCCTTTTAAATTGTTCTTCGTTAAAACCTACTATGACATTGTTGTCATACTCTACTATAGGACGTTTTATAAGTAGGTTTTCTTTGCATAACCACTCTTTTTGCTCTTCTTCATTCAAATTTAATTCTTTTAATTTTAAATTTCTATAAGTAGTACTTCTGGAATTAAAGAGAGGCTTAATACCGTTTTTTTTAACCCAGTAATCTATTTTTTCACAAGGAAGTTCTTGTGTTTTAAAGTCAAAAAGTTCATAATCTATATTATATTTTTTAAAAAATGCTAGAGCTTTTTTAACGCTGTCGCAATTTTTAATACCATAAACTTGTGTCATTATATTACTCTATGATTTTTGGAACAATGAAAAAATTGTCTGCACTATTTGGCGCATGTTTTAATATCTCTTCACTAATTGAAGGGTTAGAACTTGGAATATCTTCTCTTAATGGAGTTGCCCTGTCACTCATAGCAAAAGTGTCATCTACTCCTTTAGTGTCTAGTTCGCTTAAGTTATCTACAAAACTTACAATTTCTGAAAGTTGTGAGACAATTTCTTCTCGTTTATCATCGCTTACATGTAGAAAAGATAATTTTTCTAATTTTGTTAATAGTGCATCATCTACTTGCATTTTTTATCCTATAAATATTTTATTTATTACATTTTATCATAGAAAACTTAGTATAACTCAGGTATTTGATAAAACTTTAACTTATTTGTGGGTAATATTAGCTACTTAATGCTAAATAAGGAACAATTTTTGAGTTTAAAAGAAAATATAGATATGGTTAAAGAAGAACTGACTTCTGAGGAAAAGTTCTTTGAAAAAGCTGTCGTAACAGAAAAATTTGTAAAAAAATACAAAAATGTGATGATAGGGTCTGTTGTTGCAATTGTACTGTTTGTAGCAGGTGATATTGGTTATAACATCAATAAAGAACATACACTTCAAGCAGCAAACAACGCATTGTTGAAATTAGAAGCAAATCCTTCTGATAAAACGACTTTGGCAGCGTTAGAATCATTAAGTCCAAAACTTCATGATGTATGGATGTATTCTCAAGCTATTGTAAATAAAAATGTAAAAGATTTACAAAAATTAGAGAGTTCTAAAGCTTTAATGATTGGGGATTTGGCGACGTATGAAAGTGCTCAAAAACTTCAAGATATTACAAAGCTTGAAAATTATACTGAAAAGCAAAATGCAGTTTATAGAGATTTGGCACAAGTACAGGTGGCAATTATTTTGATGAAATCCGGAAAAATTAATGAAGCACATGAAAAATTAAGTATGATTAATGCTAGCTCACCATTAGCACAAGTATCTCGTGCTTTAATGCATTATGGGGTAAAATAAGTTTTGAAAATATATATATTTCTTGCATCATTTCTTATTATTCTCTTTAGTGGTTGTAGTACAAAAAAAGTTTTTGAACCACAAAAACTCTCAAATGATTGGGAGAAATATGCTGATATTGAAGATGATATTGTAGATATATCTGCTAATGCAGCATTGTTAGATAATAATAAAATTTTAACTAAAGAGGGTGTGTCAAAGGTAAAAATTGATACACAACATCAAAGAGTAGTTGCAGCAAGTGACGGTTGGATTGTATCTGCAAGTATTGATGGAAATGTAACAATTACATCACAAAAAGATGTTCATATTGTGAAACATTTTGATTTAAAGAGAACTGTAGCAACTGCTGGTATTAAAGACAATATTTTAGCAGTACTTTTTGCAAATAATGAAATTGCTTTGTATGATTTAGAGACAAAAAATCTTTTATTTAAAGAGCAGGGTGGTAAAGCACTTGCAAATGATATTAGAATTGTACAGCCTTATTTTATGAATGATTTAGTGATTTTTTCTACACTGGACGGAAAAGTTATAATTGTAAATTCAAAACTTAAAAAAAGACTTAGAACAGTCATAGTTTCTTCTGCTGATTATTTCAATAATATCATTTATTTTGGTATTATTGGTGATAAAATCATAGCAGCAAGTGATACAAAAATTTTAACACTCTCTCAAAAAGAGATGCGTGCAAAATTTGAAATACGAAATGTAGTCCATGATGCAAAAAATATTTATATAACAACGAAACAGGGTGAGGTTATATCGCTTACACCATCTTTGCAAACAAATGCAAAAATCAAATTTCCTTTTGCCCACTTCCTTGGAATGCTTCAAGATAAAGAGAATCTTTATATTTTGGAAAAAGAAGGTTATATGATAGTGGTGAATAAAAAAACATTTCATTACACTGTGCACGAAGTAGATTTGGATAACGGACTTGTTTTTGTCGGAAAGAAAGCTTTTTATGTGCATGATGAGAAAATACTAGTTCCATAATGTCAAATGAGTTAGAAGCTTTTATTGAGTACATTACTGTAACAAGGGCTTTGAGTAAAAAAAGTGTAGAGGCTTATACAAGTGATTTATCTGCACTTGAAGAAAGCCTCCATGCGTCTCTTATCTCTTTAAATACACAAAAGCTTATGAGTGTATTGTCTTTATATGAAAATAAACGAACACTCAATCGAAAACTCTCTTGCGTTAATACTTTTTTTGCATTTTGTTATAAACAACAATTTAGTAGTGAAAAAACAAAATTGAAATTTGCAAAAATTCCTAAACTTCTTCCAAAATTTTTATCTTATGAAGATATTATGCAGGGACTTAGTTTGATAGACACTTCAAAATGGATAGGAAAACGTGATTATGCATTACTGCTTTTTTTATATGCCAGCGGAACGCGAATAAGTGAATGTTTGGAATTAACGCTGAGTGATATAGAAGAAAATTGGTTACATGTAAGACATGCAAAAGGCGAAAAAGAGCGAATAGTTCCCTTAGCAAAAGTTGCTACAAAGGCAATAAATGCGTATTTATCTGCAAGTGGATTGCATAAAGATTATGTTTGGTGCAATTATAAGGGAGGGCAATTAAGCCGTATATCTGCTTATAAAATAACACAAAAATATCTGGGAGTATCACCGC
Organism: Sulfurimonas sp.; assembly: GCA_027013185.1. Lineage (GTDB taxonomy): Bacteria > Campylobacterota > Campylobacteria > Campylobacterales > Sulfurimonadaceae > Sulfurimonas. The sequence goes on along the minus strand of JALUXS010000097.1, from coordinate 8,695 downwards.
ATGTTTTGCGACATTCATATGCTACTTCCCTTATTCGGGGTGGGGCTGATTTACGGGTGGTACAGGAGCTTTTAGGGCATTCTTCTCTTTTGACAACGCAAATATATACACATATACAAAAACAGGATTTAAAAGACACAGTCGAAGTGTGTCATCCTATGGCACAGGAGCATATATGAATCAGGTAAATAATAAAATATTTTCATATCCTTTTTGGGATTCTCTTTGTTTTACACAAAATAAATGGCATCAGCATGGTGTTTTTGTTCATACTCTGCGAGTTACATATTATGCACTTAAAGCGGGAGATTTTAAATTTTTTGCAGCAGGACTACTTCATGATATAGGGAAACCATTTACAGCTTATAAAAAAGATAAAGAAGATTATGATTTTAATGAGTGGAGTTTTACAGATCATGAAGAGAAAAGTTATCAAATTATAAAAAATTGGCCTTTTATCAGTGAATATACAAAGAATATTGTCCGGTATCATTATCTGATTCGAGATATAAAAAAATCTAAAAAGGAAGATTTACCGCGATATGCTTTGAAAAAACCGATTTGGGATGCTTTAGATGAGAAATTTCAAGAAGATTTACGAAGATTTTTAGTGTATGATGATTTAGGTAAAGGTAAAAAAAGAAGAGATTAATATAACTGTAACAATTAGGTTATATAATGCTGTTTGAATAAATAAAGGTTTGAAAATATGAAAAAATTTATGCCGATTTTACTGGTTGGAATTATTATTATTGTCATTATTGTGCTTTTTTTATCTTTGGCTAAAAAACAGCAGATGGTTGTTATTAAAGAGGGAAATTTGATGCAATTGCCACTTAAAATGCAGCTACATAAATTTCAAGACAGTGATTGTGGAATGGTGATAGATGATTTAACCTATGCTTCGCAGGTTATTGCCCCTGATGGAAAAACATGGTTTTTTCACGATCATGGTGATTTTGTTCATTGGCTGAGTGATAAAAAGTTTGAAAAAACAGCTGTAATCTGGGTCATGAGCAGGGATACTCACAGATGGATAAATGGAAGAAAAGCTTACTATTCATTAAATGAAATCACACCTATGGGCTATGGTTTTGGAGCCTATGAGCATAATAAAAAGGGTTTGGTTGATTTTGCTACCATGCGTTTAAAAATGCTGCGTGGAGAAACTATGAAAAATCCAAAAATCAGAAAAAAATTACTAGGAAAATAATGGATACCGTAAATTTACTAACAATTATAAGTATTGCTTTTTTGGGTTCTTTTGGACATTGTATTGGAATGTGTGGTGGTATAGTACTCGCTTATTCTGCAGTTAAAATTGAACCTGCAAGTTCGAAAGTTTCTAAAACTATAGCACACCTATTGTATAACTTTGGTCGTGTTTTAACATATACAATTTTAGGAGCTCTCTTTGGAGCAATTGGAGGTGTTGCCACTTTTAATAACACCGCAAATGGGACACTCCTGATAATAGCAGGAATTGCTATGATTTTGGCGGGTCTTTCGCTTATGGGGAAAATAAAATTTTTAACAGTTATAGAACATTCAATATCTTCATCAAATTTTTATAAAAAATCGTTTCAGTCTATTTTACACTCGAAATCAAATAGCAGTTTTTTTATTCTAGGTATGCTTAATGGTTTGCTTCCATGTGGTTTTGTCTATTTTTTTGCAATTACAGCGGCAAGTACAGCAAGCCCTCTTTATGGTGCTTTAGTAATGTTTATATTTGGTATTAGTACTATTCCGGCTATGTTTTCTTTAGGATTTTTATCTTCACTTGCTTCTGCTACAAGTTTTAGAAATATGATGATGAGCCTCTCTTCTGTAGCGGTCATACTTTACGGGGCATTTACTGTTTATAACGGTTATGACTATCTGACAAATCCTCTGAGAACGCTTCTGCAGTGTCATTAGAATTTTCGTAGATTTGGATGTTTTTCTAAAAGCCTGTCCAACTCTAGCTGCATTTTTTCACTTATATTCTCTTTTTTTTCTTTAAGGTTTTGCAAAAACTTTATACGGCGTTCAATAAAATAAAAATAGAGTAATCCACTAATAACAGCAGCATATAAGCACCATAATGAAGTAAATCCATAGGGCCTGAGTAAAAAGATGATTGTCAGTCCAATAAGATTTAAAAAGCCAAATAATGATATAGAGATACTGCTACTGAGCATTAAAGCACCACAGGTCGTTAAAATATACAAGAGTGCATCATAAATATTTGCTGTACTGGGATTATTGTAAAAAAGTGCATTATTTACAACTGTCACGGTACTTGGTATATTTGAGAGTGCATACATTGTATATACTGCAAGAAAAAAGCCCAAAACTGTCAAGATTCCCAATAATTTCTTTTTGTATCCATCTTTTTCAATAAACCAGATAGCCAGTGGAATTATAAAAGGTAGAAGTCCTTGTGCATAATAAATGAAAATACCAGATGCAATTTCTAAAGCACGATGTCCAATATAGCCACCGACACCCAGCCAGACAAATCCTTCGGTAAACTGATGCAGTGCAAATAAAAGAGGTAGAAGTGCAAAGAGCACTTCCTTGGGTGTACTGACTTTTCTTAGGGTAAAAATGCCGACTAGTCCTATAGCACCGGAGAGTGTAAAATTTAAAACTGAAAAATAAATATCCATACAACTTTTCCTTTATGCATTTTTATAAAATAGTGCCCATGCAATGCTTCCTATGCCTAAAATAGAAATCCATAAGGCAGACTTGAAAGTATTTTTTCTACCGCCAAACCATAAAGCATAGAGTGCTTTTAAGAAATTATTACTTCCTGCTGCAATCATAATGGCTACTGTGATTTGCATGTCTGTTACGCTAAATTTTCCTGTGAGTATTGAAAGTATAAAGGGGTCAATATCGGTAAAGCCTACAATAAAAGAGAGAATTTCTAAGCCTGAATTGCCGTATGTATTTGTTACAAAATGTGTAATCATCATCATTACGACAAATAAGAATGCAAAAAGAAAAGCGGTGCCCATTTCTAAAGGGTTTTTATCAACAATATCGGGATGTTCTTTTTTAGTATTGTTCTTTTGCAAGTAAATATAAGAAATAATAAATCCAAAAAAACTTAAAGATAAAAAAGGAATTATCAGGGCTTTGCCAACCTGAATATTAAAAATAAGAGCAATAATAATTAGACGCAGATACATAACAGATGTTGCAGAAATGATGGCTGCATCAATAATATTTAAATCATTACCCTGTTTGGCTTTTCTAGCTAGAACAACTGTAGTTGCTGTTGAAGAGTACAAGCCACCAAGTACACCAGTTAAAAAATACCCTTTTGCTGGAAAAAAATATTTTTGTACTATATATCCTCCATAGCTTATCCCTGAAATAACAACAACAGCTAACCATATTTTAAATGGTGAGAGTGGAATATAGGGGATTATATGCGTATTTGGAAGGAGTGGAAGAATTACGGCAGAGAGGAGTATCATTTTTCCAAGAGTTTCAAACTCTTTAGCATTGATACTACTGACAAATCTACTAACAGATTTCTTAGAATTTAAAATAAAGACAATTAAAACATATATTAAAGCAGTCATCCATAGGGCTTGTGTTTGGATGATGGCACCAAAACTGTAGACTAAAGACATGACAACAAAAAGTAAAATACTTCGTTTGTCTTCAAGTAAGTTTTTATAATATAAAAGTGCATATAATACACTTAAAGACAAATAGCCAACAATGTACATACTTAAATGAATAGGCTCAATTTTATATAAAACAAAGCCTAATATACCAATAAAAGCATATGTCCGAACACTTCCAAAGAAGTAGTTTATACTGTTTGTTTTTAAAACCTGAATTCTATAAGATTTCACTTCAAGCCCAATTAAAAAGCTAAGTGCTGTAACAATAAGCAGATGCATCAAATCAATATTTATATTCATTACTATACTCTTCCTACTATGATTAAAAGTAAAGCATTATAGCATTATAAGTGCTTATGCTATAATAAGAGAAAATATTAAGGGTGTATTGAATGAAAAGCTCAATAATTGAGAGTATAAAATCACTTCCTCCTCTGTCAAAAACTATTGTAGATATAAATAAGGTGTATGCGGATGAAGAATCTGGTGTGGTTGATTTGGCAAAAGTGATAGAAGGTGATCCTATGATTGTCGCAAATTTACTGAAAAATGCCAATTCTGCACTGTATGGCTTTGGTCGAGAAATAAGAAATGTATCTCAGGCTGTTTCTCTCTTTGGTATGAGTATGACACGTTCTATAGCCCTTGGGAACTCTGTTCGTAAACTTTTAAATGTAGATATGCAGCCTTATGGTATTACGAGTGAGAAGTTCGCTGAAATTTCTTCTATGCAGGCTACACTTATGTTAAAGTGGTATAAACAAATAGATAGGCAAAAGGCCGATAAACTTTACCTGGCCACATTTTTGCAAGAAACAGGAAAAATTTTAATCGCAAGTGACGTTATTGAAGAAGATGAAAGTATGAGTTTCCAATCAGAGGTTGAACACTCCAATAATTTAGCTCAACTAGAAAAATCATATGTGGATGTTACAAGTTCTGAAGTGACTGCAGAAGTGTTTGAGCATTGGGGTTTTGAACAAGAATTTGTCGAGATGATTAAATATGCAGATAATCCATCCGCTGCACCAGATGAGTTAAAAGAGTATGCGACAGCACTGAACATTATAAAAACTATTGTTCCTGTAAATCAGCCATTTTCAGAACAATCTATAAATTTTGGACTTAGACGTGCGAGAGATGCAGGGTACAAGTATGAACTCCTTGAAGATGCCATAGATGATATGCTTGATACAATGGAGGCATCTTAATGAGCAAAACTGTTACATTGATAGATACCTTTGGCTTCTTCTTTAGAAGCTTTTATGCATTGCCACAGCATCTTCGTAACAAAGATGGTTTTCCAACAGGCTTATTAACTGGATTTACCAATTTTATGGCTACTTTACAAAAAGAACATGATAGTGATTATATAATTTTTGCCATTGATTCTAAAGGTGATACATTTAGAAATGAAATAGATGTAAATTATAAAGCAAATCGTAGTGCACCGCCGCCAGAACTTACACAACAGCTTCCTGTTGCAATAGAGTGGATAAATAAAATGGGGTATAGAACACTTGGTAAAAGTGGATTTGAAGCTGATGATATTATTGCTACTGTAGTGCGTTGTGCAAAAGAACAGGGACATAAGGTAAGGGTCGTTTCTCATGATAAAGATTTATACCAGCTGATAGATGATGATAAGGTTGTGATTGTTGATGCTATAAAACGTAAATATGTAAATGAAAAAGCATGTTATGACAAATATGGGGTAACGCCAGAGCAGTTTATAGATTATCAGTCAATCCTTGGTGACAGTGCAGATAATGTGCCTGGAGTCAAAGGTATAGGAAAAGTTGGTGCTGAAAAACTTTTAAAAGAGTATGGCACACTAGATAATGTTTATGTACATGTAGATGAAATTAAAGGTGCCATGCAAAAGAAGCTTATAGCGTCAAAAGAGCAGGCATATATGTCAAAAAAACTTGTTACTTTGCATCCAAATGTTTTTGGCTGTGATGCATTTGATTTTGAAAAATATAAAATGGATGTTGAAAATCCTTTTTTAAATATTTATGATGAACTTGTAAAATACGAACAAAATGCAATTTTAAGAATTTTACATGCAAAAAATATGGTGAGTGAAGAACAAAAAGAAAATGCACAAAAACTTCAAGAATCTTGTGAGACAAAAAGTGCAAAACTGGAATTTAAAGCAACACTCCTTACGGATGAAAAAGCACTGAATGCAGTACTTGATACGCTTGATGAAAATACTGTAGTTGCTTTTGATACAGAGACCACAGGACTTGATTATATTAAAAATAAACTTGTCGGCTTTAGTTTTTGTTTTAATGATGATGAGGCATATTATGTTCCTTTTGGACACTTCTATCTTGGCGTTGCAGATCAAGTCAGCAAAGAAACTGCAAAGAGCGCTATGCGACGTATATTTCACTCTCGTGTAGTAGGGCACAATATAAAATTTGACTTACATTTTGTGACACGTTTTTTAGAAGAAGAAAATCTACATGTAGAAAGTGACAGTATGATTTTAGCATGGCTTATTAATCCTGAATCTGCTTTAAGTCTTGATAAACTTTCAGACAAACTCTTAGGGCATGAGATGGTTCATTTTAAAGATACAGTGAAAAAAGGTGAAAATTTTTCTACGGTTGAACTGGACGATGCCTGTGTATATGCTGCGGAAGATGCTTTTATTACTTTAAAACTTTATAATCTGTTTTTAAAGAAGTTAGAACTGCAAGATGCAAAGCATCTTATAGCCGAAGCCAAAAATGTTGAAATTCCATTTATTGAGACATTGTTAAAAATGGAAGCAGAAGGTATAGAAGTTGATACCGGCTTTTTAGAAAAGTTTTTGATTGAAGTGAAAAAGACACTTGAGAGTTTAACAAAAAGTATATATGCCCTTGCAGAGAGTGAATTTAATATAAATTCAACACAGCAGCTTGGGAAAATACTCTTTGAAAAACTGGGACTCCCTGTAGGAAAGAAGACAAAAACAGGGTATTCTACAGATGAGAAAGTGTTAAATTCTTTAAAAGATAAACATGCCATTATTCCTAAACTATTGGAATACCGTGAGGTGCATAAACTTTACTCAACCTATATAGATCCGCTTTTAAAATTGGCAAATGAAGATGAACAACATAGAATTCATACCTCATTCGTTCAAACCGGAACGGCTACAGGACGCTTAAGCTCGAAAAATCCGAACTTGCAAAATATTCCCACACGAACACCTCTGGGTGCAAAAATTCGTAAAGGTTTTGTTGCTGGAGAGGGTAAAAAGCTTATAGGTATTGATTATTCACAGATGGAACTGCGTTTATTGGCACATTTCTCACAAGATGCTGTTTTGGTAGATGCCTTTATGCATAACAAAGATATTCACCTCCAAACTGCCATAATATTATTTGGCGAAGAGGATGCAAAAGCAAAAAGAAGTATCGCAAAAACTGTCAACTTTGGTCTTTTATACGGTATGGGACAAAAAAAGCTCTCAGATACACTGGGAATAACAACAAAAGAGGCAAAAGAAATAATAGAGAAGTATTTTGCATCTTTTCCAACGGTAAAAGCATATTTTCGCTCTATTGTAGAGAGTTCAAAAGAGAAAGGCTACATAGAAACTCTGCTCAAACGTAGACGCTATTTTGATTATGAAAATGCTACGCCAATGTATAGAGCGGCATATGAAAGAGAATCAGTAAATAGTGTTTTTCAGGGTAGTGTGAGTGATATTATAAAATTAAGTATGAATAAAATTCACAGTATTATTAATGAAGAAAAACTCAATGCAAAAATGCTACTGCAAATTCATGATGAATTAATTTTTGAAGTAGATGAAAATATAGCTGATGAACTTGGAAAACGATTTAGAGATATTATGGATACTATCGTAGAATTACACATACCGTTAAAAGCTAGTTTAAATATTGGCGATAATTGGGGAGAATTAAAATAATGGATTATCGATACATAGCACACATGAGAGTTTTTATATTTAGTATTTACCATGAGAGTTTTAAAGTTAGACAAAATTTGGTATAATTCAATGATGATATAGGATAAAGGAATTTTATAATGCTTGCTAATAGACCTGCTAAAATACAAAATAGATTTGTAAGTACACGAAAGGTTAAAGGTTCTATTGAGTATCATGTTTGGGATAATGAAAATAATATAACAGAAGCATATTACCAAGTTCCTATTCATAATCAAAACTCACATGAATATACTCACTTCCGTTTCGTGCTAAACGAAGATGGTTCATTATGGGATGATGCTAATCTTTTTCTTCTTTACAAAATAAAAGAAAACCCAAAACTCTCTCCTAGCCGTATGAGATTATTTGCAGATACTCTTATCAATTTTAAAGAATTTTGTGATAATACAAGAACAGACTATTTAAGCCCTGCAGGTTATGATGATACTCCTACACATCGATTTAAAAATCATTTAATATATGAAACAAACAGAACAGCAAAAACAGGAGAACGGATTATGCCTGTAATTACGATGTTTTATGAGTGGATGTTTGAATATAATAATTTTAGTACGCCTTATCCTTTATGGAAAGAAACAACTCATATTACTAAAACAGGTAGGGTTGTTAAATCTAAAGATGTGTGCAAGTTTCTTGGTGCAAAAACAAGAGAAAGAACAACATCTACTTATGTAACTGATGGAGAACACTTGCGTCCTCTTAGTAATGACGAACAAGATGCTATACTAAGAGCCTTGACTGATATTGGAACTCCTGAATATATATTGACATTTTTCATCGCACTTGAATCAAAAGCTAGAAAACAGACAATACTTACACTTCGTCTGCATCATTTTGTTGATTCACTACCAGAATCTTTTTTGGGAGAGGATGTAGAAAAATGGTTTAAAACTCTAAAATGGCCTTCAAGCGATGGTGAAATAAAACAAATTATGGTCGGTAATGGTTATGACGCTGACTCTAAAAAAGGACTTTACGATAGCTACCCTATTTATATTCACGGCTGGTTATGGAAAAGAATTGTTATTTATATAGCATCAGAAAGAGCTTTTAAAAGAAGGGAGAAGGCGTTGCCACAAGCTGAAGAGCT
>JALUXS010000096.1 GCA_027013185.1 Sulfurimonas sp. | reverse complement strand
CATCTAAAGCAAGTGCGTTATCCATATCATCATATATAAGCCCTATATATTCTCCCAAAGTTTCTGCTTCTATATAACCAAAAAGTAAAGAACTTCCCTTGTTCCAACTTGTTATATTCCCGTAGGTGTCAGTAGTAATGATTGCATCATGAATATTTTTTAAAATATTAGCCTGTTTTTTATATTTTGATTTGAGTGCAATTAAATGTGTAATATCTTGTGTTGTTCCAATGAGTTTTAATGGCGTACCATTTTTATTGAAAATTGCTTGTCCATTGATAAGAACAGTAATAATACTCCCGTCTTCTCTTCTTGCCTGTGTTGTAAAAGAGATTGCTTCTTTTGTGTGAAGTGCCTCATCAAGAACACTTTTTGCTCTTTTTGCATCATAAGGAGAGAGTCTTGAAAAAAAGGTTTTTATTGTAACCTCTGTTCCCACAGGAATCCGGTATATTTCATAACTCCGTTGTGACCAGAGTGATTTGTTTGTCTGCAAATCAATTTCCCAGCTACCTAACTTGGAGACTTTCTCAAATTCTAGTAAAGTATTTTCTCTGGCTTGTAACTTTTTAAGTGCTATTGCGAGAGAATCGTGTTTGGTATCTATAGGCATAAATTATCCATAAATTTAGAGCAGATGTCCCATCTCATCGCGTTTCACCTTAAGATAAGCGGCATTATGCTCATTTACCTGCATTACAATAGGAATCCTCTGCACTATTTCAACACCGCTGATGGAGTTGATTTTGTCCGGATTATTAGTGAGAAGTTTTATTTTTTTAATATTATAATGATTGAGTATAAAAGTAACAACTTCATATGTCCGTTCATCCGCCGCAAATCCAAGCTGATGATTTGCTTCTACGGTATTGAGTCCTTCATCTTGCAGGGCATATGCATTGATTTTATTTAAAAGCCCAATATTTCTGCCCTCTTGACGAAGATATATTACCATGCCGCCAGTTTCTTGTGCCATTTTCAGCCCATATTCAAGCTGGTCTCTACAGTCACATTTCAAACTGCCGATAGCATCGCCGGTAAGACACTCTGAATGGACACGCACCACGGGAACCTCGGCTAATTTTTTTGCACAAATAACAAGATGCTCTTTTTGACCTTGTTTAAATGCTTTTACTTGAAAATCACCAAATCTTGATGGTAAGTTCGCAAGGTTAGAAATTTTTATATTCATTAATTTAATCTTTAAAAGGGTAAAATGTTTGTCTAAAATTATTATAGCAAAAAAAAGGTTTAAAAATGTTTCAAAGATTTCGTAGAACACGTTTAAATAATAAACTTCGTGCATTGGTAAGAGAAACACATGTAAGTGTTGATGATTTTATTTACCCTCTTTTTATTCGTAGTGGAGAAAATATTAAAACAGAAGTTTCTTCTATGCCGGGTGTATATCAGATGAGTATCGATGTAGCCGTTCAAGAGTGTCAAGAGCTAAAAGAGTTGGGAATTTACTCTATTATTCTTTTTGGTATTCCTGATGTTAAAGACTCTATAGGAAGTGATGCTTTGTGTGAACACGGCATTATTGCAACGGCAGTGAAAGAGATAAAAAAAGCACATCCAGATATGTTCGTTGTCACTGATTTATGTTTTTGTGAATACACAGATCATGGACATTGTGGCATTATAGATGAAGAAAAAGAGACAGTTGACAATGATGCAACTTTAGAAATTTCGGGGCAACAGGCAATTGTACATGCAAAAGCGGGGGCAGATATGATAGCACCTTCTGGCATGATGGATGGTATTATTGAAACAATACGAACTTCACTTGATAAAGCAGGTTACAGTGAACTGCCTATTATGTCATATTCCACCAAGTTTGCAAGCGGTTATTATGGACCGTTTCGTGATGTAGCAGAGTCAACACCGAGTTTTGGTGATCGTTCTTCGTACCAAATGGATCCTGCAAATCGTCGTGAAGCAATTGCGGAAAGCGTTTCAGATGAGGTTCAGGGTGCTGACATCTTAATGGTAAAACCGGCACTGGCTTATTTAGATATTGTGAGAGAGGTAAAAGACAATACTTCTTTGCCTCTGGCTGTTTATAATGTAAGCGGTGAATATGCAATGTTGAAATTTGCAGGAATGAATAATCTGATTGATTATGAACGGGTTGTAATGGAGACGATGATTTCTTTTAAACGTGCCGGTGCAGATATAATTATTTCATATCATGCAAAAGAAGTGGCAAAAATGCTAAAAAAATAGTATAATTACCGCTTATTTAAAAATATGGATAGTAAAATGAGACATTTTTTAACACTTAAAGATTATAGTAAAGAAGAGATTTTAGAGATTGTAAATATCGGACTAGAAATAAAAAAAGATTTAAAAGCCGGAATTTATAAAAAAGAACTTGAAATGCAAACACTTGCTATGATATTTGAAAAAAGTTCAACAAGAACGCGTGTAAGTTTTGAGACGGGTATGTTTCAACTCGGTGGAAATGCACTTTTTCTTTCAAGTCGTGATATTCATTTAGGACGGGGCGAACCGGTAAAAGATACAGCAAGAGTTATATCAAGTATGTGCGATATGGTGATGATACGTACTTACGAGCACTCTATGATAGAAGAGTTTGCTTCATACTCAAAAGTGCCAGTTATCAATGGTTTGACAGACTCTTACCATCCTGTACAGCTTTTAGCCGATTATATGACAATGATTGAATTTGGTATGGCCGAAAATCCCATCGTTGCTTATGTAGGTGATGGCAACAATATGACAAACTCTTGGTTGATGCTCGCGGCAAAACTCGGTTTTGAACTTCGCATTGCAACACCAAAAGGCTATGAGGTAGATGCAGTAGTACTTCGTGATGCTCTGGATATTGCCAAAGAGAGCGGTGCTGTTATAAAAGTAATGACAAATCCTAAAGAAGCAGTACGTGGGGCAACGATAGTTACAACCGATACATGGGCTTCTATGGGGCAAGAAGATGAGAAAGAACAGAGAATTAAAGACTTTGACGGCTTTATGGTTGATGGATTGATGATGTGTTTAGCCGATAAAAATGCAAAACTACTACATTGTTTACCGGCATATCGTGGTCAGGAAGTAAGTGATGAATTGCTAGAAAAAAATGCAGATATTGTCTTTTCAGAAGCCGAAAATAGACTCCACGCACAAAAAGGTCTAATGGTTTGGCTTAATTCAAAAAGAGATGTTTAGTCTCTTTTTGAGTTTTTAGTATTGTATACCTGTAACACTTCTCACTTTTTCTATCATAGGGAGTACAATTTCTTTTGCTTTAATCGCACCATAGTTTAAAATCTCTCGTACTTCATCTTGGTGTGCTGCATAATATGCTCTTTTTTCTCTGTAAGGCTTAAAATATTCCCAAATAACATCGTGAAGATAAAGTTTAAAATGACCATGTCCTTCACCACCTCTTGTGTACCTCTCTTGTAACTCTTTACATTCATTTTCATTTAAAAAAAGTTTTCCCATATTGTAAACATTACAATTTTCATACTCTTTTGGCTCTTCCAACGCCACTTGCTCTGTAACAATTTTTTTAATGGTTTTGAGCTGCTTTTTCTCTTCGCCAAATATATTTACTGTATTTTTATAGCTTTTTGACATTTTTTGTCCGTCCGTTCCCGATACAGTTGCTACCTTGGCATCTATTTTATATTCAGGGAGCTTGAATATCTCTCCATATTCATTGTTGAATTTTATTGCGATGTCTCTAGCAATTTCAACATGCTGGATTTGATCTTTTCCAACAGGAACAATATCTGGTTGATAGAGTAAAATATCTGCAGCCATAAGAACAGGGTAAGAAAAAAGTGAATGGTTCGCAGCAATACCTTTTGCTGTTTTGTCTTTATAGCTGTGTGCACGTTCTAAAAGCCCCATAGGCGTAAAAGATGAAAGTGCCCAGTAAAGTTCAAGCACTTCTTTTACATCTGACTGTACCCAAAATGTAGACTTTTCAGGCTCAATACCTAAGGCTAAAAAATCTGTTGCAGATTGCATAGTAAGTTCTGCCAATCTTTTTCCATCTTTTACGCTTGTTTGTGCATGATAATTTGCTATGAAAGCAAAAGTATCATTCTCCTTTTGTGCATCTACCATCTGTTTTATAGAACCAAAATAGTTTCCAATATGTAAATCACCTGAAGGTTGAATACCAGTTAGAACTCTCATTGTAAATATTCCTAGTTTTTAGTGCGTATTATACCCATTTCAGCTTTATTTTGTTATTATGCAGGTAAACATAGAAGTAAGAATTACTTCAAACAAAGGATTCATGATGAACTTACAAATTCGTTCGAAAGATATCACATTAACTGATACAACAAAAGCACATATTGAAAAAGCTGTTGAGGTATTTAGAAAATATAGCTTAGACATAACAAGCATTAATTGTTTGGTAGGTACAGAAAAAAAAGGTGTCGTTGTAGAATTTGATATTCATATAGCACATGCTCAACCGGTAGTTATTTCTCAAAATGATAATGATTTAAATACAGCTATTGATTTGGCAGTCGAAAGAGCATCAAAAGCTCTTCGCCGTTTACATGATAAAGTGACTGATCATAAGGTTTCTTCTGTTAAAGAACTAGAACCACTTGACGCATAAATAAAGGTGACATTATGAAATTATTACTATTCTTACTACTTGCACTGAATCTTATAGCTGCAGACAATAAGTACTCAGTACGCCTTGCAGTAGGACAACCTACCTTAAATTCAGCTGCTGATATAGCAGTAGGAAACTTTGGGACAACTAGAAGCAACTTAAGAGCTTACAACCTAGATGGGGGTTATCTTTTAGTTAAAAATTTATTTGATTGGCCGATAGATTTGTATCTTAAAGGTGGATTAACATACTATGAAGAGAGCATTCAAAAGGATGTATATGGAGCTGATATTTATATAAAAGCATACTATAATATTGATTTTTGGAAAAACAGAGTTCGATTCGGTTTTGGTGAGGGTGCTTCTTATACAAGCCGTATTTTGGAAATTGAACAAATTGATGCTAATCTTCATAATGATAATAATTCACACTTTTTAAATTATTTGGATGTTAGTTTGGACTTCGATTTAGGTAAACTTATTAGATATAAAAAATTACATGAAACATACATTGGTGTTTTGCTGAAGCATCGTTCAGGAATTTTTGGAACAATCAACAATGTAAAACATGGTGGTTCTAATTATGAATCTGTTTATATAGAAAAAAACTTTTAAGCATTCATAGATGTATAATTGGATTTTATGGTTTCATGTAGTTTCTTTTATCTCTTGGTTCGCAGTTTTGTTTTACCTTCCAAGACTTTTTGTATATCATGCTGAAAACATTGATAACAAGGGTTTCGTGGAAGTAGCAAAAGTTCAGGAGTTGAAACTTTTTAAATATATTGGTGTACCTGCAATGTGGGCAACAATATTAAGTGGTGCAGCAATGATTTACCTTTCGATTGTGGGAGATTTTAATCTCTTTAAAACTGGTGGCTGGTTACATGTAAAGCTTTTTTTTGTTGCTATTTTAATTGTCTATTTTTATTCATTAAATATTTATAGAGTACAGTTTTTAGAAGATAGATGTACTAAAAGCGGAAAGTTTTTTAGAATGTACAATGAAGTACCTACAATACTTATGCTTATTATTGTTGCAATGGTGGTTGTGAAACCATTTTAAAAAAGAGTGTTTAACGCTCTTTTTTTTCTTTACTTTTTTGCTCTTCTTTCTTTAAATTTTTTAAAAAATAAATTCCTAAAACTGTCAACGCTAATCCTCCAAAAAGAAATACAAATGCTAGACTCATTTTTCACCCCTTTTTTTTGCTTTAAAAAGTAAAGGTGTCCCCGTAAAATTAAATGCTTCACGTAATTTGTTTGTGAGGTATCTTCTGTATGTAAAGTGAAGCCCTTTTGGCTTATTCATAATGATAGCAATTTTTGGTGGTCGTGTTTCATACTGTGTTGCATAGTATATACGAATAACTTGTCCATGCATACTCGGCAGTGTGTGACGGCGAAGGGCACGCTCTACTACTTCGTTGAGCTGTGAAGTTGTAATTCTTTGTGAATAGTTTTCATTTATCTCTAAAATCATATCATGGAGTTTATCAACTCTTTGATGACTTTTAGCAGAAAGCGTAATAATAGGAGCATACGCTAGAAATTTAAATCTGTCACGAACCTCTTTTATGATTTTATCATGATCTTCTCGTTTTGCGATATCCCACTTATTTAAAACAATAATGCAGGCAAGCCTATTTTGATCAACAAGTCCTGCTATTTTTTCATCAAGGTCTAAAAAAGGTTCACTCGCATCTAAAACAACCAGTGCCATATTTGCATTTTCAAGCATCTCTTTTGTACGCATAAGAGCAAATTTTTCAATACCTATAATCTTACCGCGACGTCGAAGTCCTGCTGTGTCCACAAAAGTAAGCTGTTTATCTTTATAAACAATAGTTTCATCTATAGGATCAATTGTTGTTCCTGCTACTGAACTTACAACAGAACGTTCTTCTCCAAGAAGTGCGTTAAGCAAAGAACTTTTTCCAACATTTGTACGTCCGATAATTGCAATTTTAATGTGATTTATATCGTTTTCATCAAACTCTTTAATACGATCGTTTTGTGCGAAAATTGAGTCATCTTCAACTTCTTCTTCATCCCAGTAAACATAACCGTCATCTTCTTCATCATCACCATAGTGTGCAAAAAATTCTTCATCATTGAGTTCTTCTTTTTCTTCTTCAATGATTTGGACATTGTCGTCATCTTCTGTTACAAGATCGCTCTGGGGAAGTTTATCATGAATCCAATCAAGCAACTCAACAGTATTTCGATTATGAGCAACAGAAATACCAAAGATGGCATCTGTCCCAAATTCATAAAATTCCCAAAGTTTCTCTTTCATTTTATCATTGTCAATTTTATTGACAACAAGAGCCATATCTTTGCCCATTGCCTGAAGTTCATAAAAAAGTTTTTTATCTTCTTCTTCGGGAAGTCCTTTACCATCAACCATAAAAAGAATAATGTCCGCTTTGTATGCAGCTTTGAGTGACATCTCTTTGATTTTGTCAAAAAGTTCACATCCCTTGTCAAGTCCACCGGTATCTAAAAGTTCAGCTTCTTTGTCAATAATAATAGCTGTTTTACGTTTTACATCACGCGTTGTTCCTGCCAAATCAGAAGTAATGGCATCCCTTTTTTTAACAAGACGATTAAAGAGTGAGCTTTTCCCAACATTTGGACGACCGATAATGGCAATTTTTTTCATGAATGAACCTTATAACTTATGAAGCATTGTAAAATATTTTTGAAATTATAGCTAAATATAAATTAGTTTACTGATTTTGTATAGTATAATTGGCTATTATGGTCTGACACTCATTTATATTAAGGAAAACATTGAAACAATACTATTCATATGAAAATTTCGCAAAAGACACAAATGCATTAGTGACTCAAGTACGTTCATTTGCACCGGAGGTTATTGTTGCTGTGGCAAGGGGAGGGCTGACACTTTCGCATTGTATGGCTGAAGGATTAAATATTCGAGATGTGCAAAGTATACGTACAGAACTCTATGACAATGATTGTAAAAGGGCAGAATTATCGTTGTTTGGAAGCTGCCAATTAGCTAATATAAAAAAAGTTCTTATTGTAGATGACATTGCAGATAGTGGGGAAACATTAGCTTTTATTATGAAGTATTTGCAAGAAAAATTTGTAGATATCGAGTTTAAATCTTCTGCACTCTTTTATAAAAAAACTTCAATTTATGAACCTGATTTTTGGATAAATGAAGCGAATAGCTGGATAGAATTTTTTTGGGAAAAAGATTTTATATAATATTTAACCTTTTACCTTTTTTATCATTTCATAGGCTTGATTTATTTCCTGTGTTTTTACAGTTGCTTCTTTGATGTAATCTTCGCTTTTTCCTTGAGATTTTATAATGTCTGGATGATATTCTCTAACAAGTTTTCTGTAGGCTTTTTTAATTGTGTTCATATCATCTTCTTTACGAACCCCCAATGTTTTATAAGCATCATCAATACTTGCTTCTGGCTGGATATTTTTCATCATTTGTTCAAATTTATCAAAAATTGCATGATATTTTTCTGGATCGAAGGCAAAAGCTTCAGCAATTGTAGCTAGAATATCTTCTTCACTTTTACTAACTTCACCGTCTGCAAAAGCCAGTTGAATTAAAAATCCCATAAATTGTTCTTGCTGTACTTTATTGTTTTTAAGAGCATTTGCAAGAGCATGGGCAATCTGCTCGACATTTCTAAGATTTTCTTTTTCTTCATTGAAAATCTGTTTAAGAATATCTTTCGTCTTTTGCGGTTGGGGAAATACTTTTGAAATATCATCAAACATAATCCCGACAAGTTGTGCCTCAAGTGCGTCAACATGACCGTCTGCTTTTGCAACTTTTGCTACTAGTGCTACAAATAGTCCTAAATCACTTTGTTTAAGCGATTCATAAGAGACAGAAAAGTTTTTAAATGCTTCTTGCGAATATTGTGTATATTTGTTATAACTT
>JALUXS010000095.1 GCA_027013185.1 Sulfurimonas sp. | reverse complement strand
CTTACTACGGTGGCAGAGGGAGTTGAAACACAAGAACAAAAAGAGTATTTACAAAATCTTGATTGTGATTTGTATCAAGGGTATTTATTTTCCAAACCACTTAAACAAGAAGATTTTGAAAAGTTGATTTTGCAACAGTAAAACTAATAATGCAAAAAATGTTCCAACTTTTTTCTTTTCTTACATTATTTTCAGTTTTATTTGTCTACAATAAACAAAATATAGTTCAAAAATGAAAAGATGAAGATAAAAAATGAGAATAGATAAGTTTTTAAATTCGGTTAATATTACAAAACGACGCTCCGTAGCACAAGATATGATAAGTAATGGTGTTGTTCTAATCAATGGTACTGTTGCCAAGTCGAGTAAGAAAGTTGAAGTAGGCAGTATTGTCACTATCAACTACTTAAATGAAGCAAAAAAATATGAGGTACTACAAATTCCTACAACAAAATCAACACCAAAATCATTGCAAGATCAATATATAAAGGAAATTGCATGACATATGATGAAGCAATAGTTAAATTTACTTCACTATTTAATCATGAAATGAGTGATGAAGCTATGCGTAATTTTCTGATGGGAATGAAACTTGATGAGACAACACCTGTAGAAGTTATTGCTGCTGCTGCTCATGTGATGCGTAGTTTTGCCATTGCCTTGCCAATTTCAGATGAGCTTAGAGAAAATGCCCTAGATATAGTAGGAACAGGAGGTGATAAAATAGGAAGTTTTAATATCTCTTCAACAGTAGCACTCCTTGTTGCTTCATGCGGGGCAACTGTGGCAAAACACGGTAGTCGCTCTATTACCTCTAAAAGCGGAAGTGCTGATATGTTTGAAGCTCTTGGTGTGAGACTTGATTTAAATATTGAGCAGAGTGCAAAACTTTTAGAAGAATCTGGTTTTACCTTTATGTTTGCACAGAATCATCATCCTGCTATGAAGTTTATTGTCCCTGTGCGAAAAAGCATTCCTGATAAAACTATTTTTAATATACTTGGGCCTTTAACAAATCCTGCCGGTGTAAAAAAGTCAATGCTTGGTGTATTTGATAAAGCTTTTGTTCCAAAAATGACAGAAGCACTTAAAATTAACGGAGCAAAATCAGCTTTGGTTGTGAGCTCAAAAGAGGGAATGGATGAAATTAGCATTAGTGATATAAGCTATGCTTCTTTACTGAAAAATAACAGTATGAAAGAATTTGTTATTGACCCTCAGGAATATGGTATTAAAAAAGCACCACTTGAAGCCATAATGGGTGGTGATGCAAAAGAAAATGCTAATATTTTGAGAAATATTTTTGAAAACAGGGCAACAGATGCACAAAGAGACATTGTGCTTATAAATGCTGCAGCATCACTTATGGTAGATGGTTTGGCTCGTGATATGCAAGATGGTTTAGAAATGGCGAGGGAGGCTATTGCCAATGCCAGACCAAAAATAAAATTAAAACAAATTATAGAAATTTCAAATAAATTATGAAAGAAAAATATATATTAAAACGCAAGGAGCTGGCACCTTTTGCAAAAGAGTTTATAAGAAATTTCACGAATGGTGTTGTGATTTTACAAGGTGATTTGGCCGCAGGAAAAACGACTTTTGTAAAAGAGACAGCAAAAGCCCTTGATTGCACAGAAGATGTAACTTCACCTACTTTTTCGTTACAGCAATGTTATGGAACAAGTTTTTTTCATTATGATATTTATAATCATGGACTGCAACATTTTATATCTTTAGGAATGCTTGAAGAACTTGAAAAAGAGGGGCTCCATTTTATAGAGTGGGGTAATGATGATTTGGTGGATATTTTAGTTGCTGCCGGCATTGACACAATAACAATAAAGATAGAAAAAATTTCAGATGATGCAAGAGAGTATAAAATATGCACACATTAAAAGCAGTTGAGTTAGAAAAAAAAATAAAAGATTTAGAAATTGTAAAAGGTATAAGTCTTGAAGTACATAGTGGTGAAGTTGTAGGACTTCTTGGTCCAAACGGAGCGGGAAAAACAACAACTTTTTATATGATATGCGGACTAGTTGAAGCGACTGAAGGAAAAGTCTATTTTGACGATGAGGATTTAGTGGGAATGCCCCTGCATCAAAGAGCTTTAAAAGGTATTGGCTATCTACCACAGGAAGCTTCTATATTTAAAGATTTAAGTGTTGAAGATAATCTTATGATAGCAGCTGAAGTTGGCATTAAGGGAAAAGAAGCACAAGAGCAGAGAATTCTTGAACTGCTTGATATGTTCAATATTGAGCCTATTCGTTATAGAAAAGGTATTAGTCTTAGTGGTGGAGAACGTCGTCGCGTTGAAATTGCTCGTGCCCTTGTAAATAAACCAAAATTCTTATTGTTAGATGAGCCTTTTGCCGGTGTGGACCCTATAGCCGTTATGGATATACAAAAAGTTATACAACAGCTTGTTTCTTACAACATAGGTGTGCTTATCACAGACCACAATGTAAGAGAAACACTTGATGTATGTGACAGAGTTTATGTTATAAAAGCAGGTGAACTATTGGCAGAAGGCACAAGTGATGAGATTGGACAAAATGAAGATGTTCGTAGACATTACCTTGGCGAGAGCTTTAAGCTTTAGGATTTGATGAGAATATGGGAGCATTAAGGCAGACACAAAGCGTTGAAACAAAACACAAGTTGTCAAATACTCTACGTAACTGGCTTCCAATTTTACATTCAAGTTTATCTGATTTAGGTGAGGCTATGTCTCCTTTTGTTAAAGCAAATCCTGTTATAGAAGTGAAATCCGGATATGAAGAAGATTTTGAAAAAAGAATTCCAAAAAAGATAATTTCCCGTGGTGTCAGCAACTCAAGAACAGAACAAATTGAAGCATTAACAATTCAGAAAAAAACACTTTATGATGTATTAGATGAGCAACTGGGTGCCCCACTTTTCCCCACACCTATTTCGCAAGAAATAGCCTCTTTTGTAGTAGCTAATTTGGATGAATATGGTTACTATGAAGGAGATACAAAAGCATTTTGCAAAGAGTATGCTATAGAGCCAGAAGCGTTTGAAAAAGTACGTATGCGTTTTCTACATGTAGAACCGCTCGGCATAGGTGCTAAAAATTTGGCAGAATCATTTTTATTTCAGCTTGATAATTCTGAAATTAGTGATAAAGCTTATACCTTAGCTGTGAAAGTCATCAATGATATGCAAAATATTCATAATTATTCCAAAGAAGAATCTTTTAGCGAAGTGATGCATATACTATCAACATTTAAAAATCCGCCAAATCTTGAATATCAGGAAGAATCAGCACAGATAGTTCCTGATTTGATGATATATTTTAATGATGAAAAGCAGATAGAAGTTAAACTTAATGACGCCTATTATCCTATTATAAATATAGACACTTCTTATGGCGTAGAACATGAATTTGTAACACAAAAAATAAAAGAAGCAAAGAGTCTTGTAGATGCATTAGATATGCGAAAAGCAACGCTGTACAAGGTAGGACTAA
Source organism: Sulfurimonas sp. (assembly GCA_027013185.1). GTDB lineage: Bacteria > Campylobacterota > Campylobacteria > Campylobacterales > Sulfurimonadaceae > Sulfurimonas. The sequence continues at coordinate 5,066 of JALUXS010000095.1, read as the reverse complement.
TGATAGTTGAATACCAGTATGAGTTTTTTACAGGTGGTCAAATTATGCCTTTAACACTTAAAACTCTTGCTGATGAATTTGGACATAACCCATCAACAATTTCTCGTGCTATTGCAAACAAATATATTGCTTGTGATAGAGGTACATTAGCAATGAAAGAGTTCTTTACGACAGCAATAGATGAAGATGTCAGTAATGCCGCGATAAAAGAGTATCTTATAGGACTCGTTAAACAAGAAAATAGAGAAAAACCTTTGAGCGATATGAAACTTTTGGATTTGATTCAAGAAAAATTCAAAGTAAAAATGGTTAGACGTACCATAGCAAAGTATCGAAAACAGCTTAATATTGCAGGTTCGAGCGAGAGAAAAAAACTCTATCAGTTAGGTCTATAAGTGGATGTGAAAAGCCTTTTAGATGCAGAAGTGAAACTGCGTAACGTGCCGGATGAAATTAACCAAGATAAACTTGATCCGATTATGGTGGCACACAGATACAAAGACCCTGCAATTTCTCTTATATGTGCACTTTTTTCATATGGAAATGTTCAGCAGATTGTTAAATTTTTAGAATCATTAGATTTTTCACTCTTAAGTGAGGAGGATGATGTTATTCAACGTGCTTTAAAAAATCATTATTATAGATTTCAAACAAGTGAAGATGTTATTGCACTTTTTATAGCATTAAAACGCTTACATGTAACCCAGAGTTTAGAATCAATCTTTCAAAGTGCATATAATGAGAGAAAGAGTGTTATTGACGGTATTAATGCCTTAATAGTTACGCTCAATGCACTTTATGAGCATAATTCTAAGGGCTATACTTTTTTGCTTTCAAAAGTAAGCACTAAAACAAAAGGCTCAGGTGCTCTAAAACGCTGGATGATGTTTTTACGCTGGATGGTTAGGCATGACAATATCGATATGGGTCTGTGGAATGGTATAGATAAAGCTGATTTAATTATGCCTCTTGATACACATACGTTTAATGTGAGTAGACGTTTAGGCTTACTACAAAGAAAAACATACGATTTACAAGCAGCTATAGAGCTTACACAAAAATTAAAAACTTTTGATGTGTCAGATCCCCTAAAATATGATTTTGCACTATACAGACTCGGACAGGAAAAAATAATGTAGCACTCATAAATTATGATACAAATACAAGGCTAACCTTTATGCAGTAACCTTTTTAGTTCTTTGCATTAGTACCTTAGCAACTGAATGAAGAATAGGATCAATTTGTGATCTTTTTGAATTAATATTTAAATGCTGTGCCTCAATATCATGTAAAAGTTTTTGTTTTTGTTCTGTAAAAAAATCAAGTTCTGTATATATTGATAAATTAGAACTTTTAATTATAGCTAGTTTTTTATCAGCATCTCGTAAAGATATTCTCAATTTCTTCAATATTTGTTCAGATTCCTTTATTGCTTTTTTCTCTTTAAAATATTCTTCAGAATTCAAATATGCCTTTTCTAAATATTTTAATTTTGTTTCCATCTCACTATGCTCTTTTTCTGCAATAGCTAGGTCTCCTTTTATTTTTGTTATTGATGTTTCTTGTACATCTATTTCGGGCCTTATATATTTCAAAGAATCTTCTAATTGAGAAATTTTTTCATTAGTTTCTATAAGTTTATGTTCAAATTGTTCTTGTTTCTTTTTTGTATTCATCCATAAATTACAGATTCCTATTAAACTCGCATTATTCCATTGTTGCCCATCTGCTGTTTCAAGTGAAGGTATTTTATATTTTCTATTGTTACGTAGTATTGTCCCCCCATTGTAATAAAGCAAAAATTGATTCGCATTTGCATTTTTTTCATAAATGCATTCAATAAGTTCAGTTGCCATAAGTTCATGAATATTTTGAAAATATTTTCTCATTATATATCCGGTAAGTCCCAATAAATAATCTTTTTCAAGTGATACATAATTAAAAAGTTCATTTTCAATTTCTGAATAAATAAGCTTTAAGGCATTCTCTTCATAAAATTTATTGCTTATAACTCTAAAATTTAAATCGCCAATAAATAATTTTTTCATGATGGTATTCAAAAAATATTTTATATCCACATTACCATTAATAAAAATTCTTTTATATGTTTGGGCTATTTCTTCTTCCGTATAACCGTTAAATCTATTTGCTTTGCCTTCACGTTTTTTGGGTGCCTCTACCCCTGCTTTTAGAATTTTATTCTTTTTAAATATTTTTACAATATATTTTCGTTTAAGTTGGGTGACAACATCTTTATCATCCAATTCTAAAGCAGTTCTTATAGCATATTTAATAAGTTCTCTTTTATTAACAGATTCATCACTATCAAATATTTCCCTATTTATCTCTCTTCTAATTTTACCAAGAAGTGCTATCTGATCAGTTTGGTTTTGATAAGGGTATAAAATATATTTTCTATTGTGTAATATAATCTTAATAATATTTTTTAGATGTTTAGAATCTTTTGGATGAACACTATAAGGTAGTATTTTAAATTTTAAATTACTTTCTTCTTTATATCTAAAAATAATTTTTCCAGAAGATTCAAAAAAATCTTTAAAAGCCGTTTTAACTTCTATTATATCTTTAGCGAATTCTTCAAGTGTATACCTTTGATCTATATAAGAAAAAAATTTAATATTATCTAGATTGGACCAATGAATAGCACTACAGTTAGGAGAATAATTGTTTTTTAAATATCGTTTTACATACTGATATATCATATTTTAATCTTTTATATCTTTCATAGTATCTCTAATATGAAGAAATTCATCAAGATGTTCAAAAAATATATCTACAAGTTTTGAATCAAAATGCTTATTTCTCTCTTCCTGAAATAAATTAAATATCTTTTTATCATCCCATGCAGGTTTATATACTCTAGTACTTCCAAGTGCATCAAATACATCAGCAATAGCTGTAACACGTCCATAAATATGTATTTTTTCTCCTGCAATTTTATTTGGATATCCTGTGCCATTATATTTTTCATGATGTTCGTAAGCTACAATCGCAGCCATTTTAAGAAGAGGGCGATTTGAATATTTCAACATATCATATCCAAGTTGAGCATGTGTTTCCATTATAGTGCGTTCTTCTTGATTAAATCGTCCTGGTTTATTTAAAATAGCATCAGGAATGGCAATTTTACCAATATCATGCATAGGAGAGGCTTGCTTAAGCATTTCACACTCTTTTTTAGGAAGCCCATAATATTTTGCAAAAAGATAAGTATACTCAGCAACACGCTTTACATGGTTACCTGTTTCTTTACTCCTTGCCTCTCCAATAGCACCCATAGTAAATACAACTTCCTTTTGTGTCTCTTCTATTTCGATTTTAAGAGCCATTAACTCATCATACTCTTTTTGCTGTCGTTTATCACTCCTAGCCATTATTTTATCTTGACGTCTTACATCTTTTATTAATTTGTTTGTAGTTTCAGTAAATTCATCTTTTAAAGCTTCAATTTCAGCAATGAGTTTGTTCTCATGAGTTTGCATCTATATTCCTACTTTACTACAAGTTTTATATTTAAATTTTCAAAATCTTCAATAAAGTCTTCTCCAGCTTCTTCTGCACTTTCATTTTCCTCATCATAAATCCAGTTTATTTCTATATTATGCTCACCTGAATTTTCTTCCAATAAATCAAAAAAATCAAAAAAAAGTTTCGAACTGCTTGAATTAAAATAGATAATCTCCATATTAACAATTGTTGTTTGTGCGGGGTTGTTTTCAAAGTATTCTTCTACCCATTTTATCATTGGAGCATAAAACTCAAAAGTATTCTCAGGATAAGATTTTCCAACTAAGGAAATAATTCCCTCCGTAGTAAGAGTTATTCCTGGTGTATATTTAGTTGCCTCTAATTTCAAATTTTCCATTTACTTTTCTCCTTTTGTAGTTGTTATCTTAGTCTTTACATGAAAATAATATCTATCTTCTTCTATTTTTGTAAAGTTATATTCAATTGAATCACATTTTTTTGCTATTTCATAAAAGCCGATGCCTCCACCCTTTCCATGTGTATGTTGTCCACTTTTTCGTAGCTCTCTATATCTCTTTTTAATACCAACTTTATCCAAAGATTGTATCTCTAATAACTTTGGTTCAATTTTTTCTTTATCCGTTAATGAAACTATATTTTGACTATGGATGTAGTAATTATACTCACTATCTTTTGAAACCACAATAAGCCCTTGTGCCTTCATCGCCTCGCTATCAATAGCTTTGGAATAATTCATCATGTTTTGAGCAAGTTCAATAAAAATAGTAAATATATTATTTGAAACACTCATTGTAATTCCATGATCTTTTGCTTCTAGTTCAAGAGCCTCCGTCATTCCACTTATTAGAGTTTGTGACAAATAACCACCATAACTTAAAAATACAATTCCATCAGTATCAACCAGCTTTTGTATTACATTAATATTCATAAATCAATCCTCCTTTTCAGTCTAATAAGTTAATTGCGTTTACTAATAGTTGTTCTTTGATAGGCTTTTTCACTATAGAAGCTTTTAAGCGTAGCACTCTTTGCAGAACTTGGGAATTAACAACAGATGTTACAACAACTATTTTAACATCTTTATTAAAAGTTCTAATCTCTTCTATCATCTCAATGCCATTAAGCTTTGGCATCTCTATATCTGAAATAATAATATCTGGACTCAGTAATTTACATTTTTCAATACCATCAAGGCCGTCAACTGCCTCTCCAATGACTTCATAGTTTAATGCTTTAACAAAGTTTGTTATTAATTCTCTAGAAAATTTTGAGTCATCAACAATCAAAACTTTTTCCATACAATTACTCCTTTTAAATTTTAAATCCAATTAATGTAATATCATCATTAGTCTCTTCTTCATCTTGATATTCAGATAAACGACCTAAAAATACCTCTTGTTGATCTGGCATAGACTCGTTATGATACTCTTTTATAATTTCTTTAAACCTTTTTTTACCAAAAGGAAAACCTTTGCTACCACCATTTTGGTCAAAATATCCATCAGTTGAAATGTAAAATTGCATTCCTTTTTTAAGTTTTATAGTGTGTTCTTTAT
>JALUXS010000094.1 GCA_027013185.1 Sulfurimonas sp. | reverse complement strand
AATAAATGATGTTTTTTAGCAATTTTATTAATAGCTTCAATAGCAACAGGTTTACCGGCAAAATCGACAGGTACTATCGCTTTTGTTTGTGGAGTAATGAGTTTTTCAATACGATTTTCATCGATATTTCCATCGAGTTTAACATCACACCAAATTGGTTTTGCACCTAAAGCGACAAACATATTGGATGTTGCTACAAAGCTTATGGGAGTAGTGATAATCTCATCATTTTCTGCAATACCTGCAACACTGTAAGCTGCGTGCAGGGCTGATGTTGCAGAATTAAAAGCTACTGCATACCCAGCACCGGTATAATGGCAAAGTGCCTGTTCAAACTCCGCGACACGAGGTCCTTGTGCTAGTAAATTGCTTTTGAGTGTTGTAACAACGGCCTCAATGTCATCATCCTCTATAAGCTGTGTAGAGTAGCTGAGCATCTAATCTTCTTCTTGTGTTTGTTCTAACTTGTTTAGAAGCTCTTGATGTGAGAGCCAAATTGTGTTGTCTCTTGAGTTGTATTCAAAGCCTTGTTTTACAGAAACTCCAGTTTCGTTGAGTCTATTTGTAATGTAGTCGATAGGACCGGAAAAAATAATGCTTGGCTTAATGACGAAATGGTCATCAAACTCTAAGGTGAGATGAGAATCGTCCAAAGGACACATGACTTCATGGAGTTTCTCTCCGGGACGAATCCCAATAATCTCTTGAGGAAGGTTGGGTGCGAGTGCGGTTGCCATATCTGTCATTTTCATAGATGGAATTTTTGGTACGAAAATCTCTCCACCCTGCATTCTTTGAAAATTTTTCAACACAAAATCAACACCCTCTTGTAGAGTAATCCAAAAACGGGTCATATTTGGTTCGGTGATAGGCAAAGATTGTGCACCTTGAGCAATGAGTTTTTTAAAATAGGGTACAACAGAGCCACGAGAACCTAAAACGTTTCCATAGCGAACAACAGAAAATTTAATGTCATGTTCTCCTCTCAAATTGTTTGCTGCGACAAAGAGTTTGTCTGAAACTAATTTGCTTGCACCATAAAGGTTTGCAGGAGATGCGGCTTTGTCTGTTGAGAGTGCGATGGTGTATTGCACACCGTTTTCTATGCAGGCATCAATAACGTTTTGTGCACCCATTACATTTGTTTTTATACATTCCATAGGATTGTATTCTGCTATGGGAACATGCTTGAGTGCTGCCGCATGGACAACATAATCGACACCATCCATCGCTTTTTTTAAACGGGAAAAATCTCGTACATCCCCAATAAAGTATCGCATACATTTGTCATTGTATTTTTGTGCCATTTCAAACTGTTTGAGTTCATCACGCGAGTAGATGATAACTTTGTTTGGAATATATCTTTTTAAGATAGTATGAACAAATTGTTTTCCAAAACTCCCTGTTCCACCTGTGATGAGTATATTTTTTCCATTGAACATTAAGTGACTTCTTGCTGTGAATTTAGTAAATTTTTTAAAGCATTTATTGTACCATTAGTATATTTATGACTTCGTATTTGTAGCCGCCGCAATTATTTGAAGTAGTGATTTAGACTGATTGTTTATTTTACTAATCATAGCGTCATAAGCTGCAAATTTTGTTGTCATTATGGCGTATTTTGCATTGAGTGCATCTTGTGCACTGAGTTTGCTCGCATTTAGGTTTGTACCTTCTGTTTTTAAATTGTCATCAAAGTTACTTAAAAGTTTTCCATAACCTGTGTAACTTTTTAATTTATCATTCATACTTACAAATATACCTTTTTCAACGGTGCCGTTAGCATCCACGCCACCGCTAAAGAAGTTTTTAACAGCAGTTGAGTCACTATTGAGTTTTGTATCTAAAATAGTAGAATCAAAAGTCATTTGTCCTTGCCGGTCAAGTCCTATTCCATAGTCCATTAGTGATTGTCCATTAGTATCTCTTGAAAGAAGAATATTATTTAAATCATCTGGAATAGAGTTTACAAAATTATTTCCATTAAAAATACCTGTGGCTCCTGTAGCTTTATTTTTTGTTGTCATATCATTAATATTTGTTGAGAGCGTGTTATAAGCATCTACAAATTGTTGCACTTCAGTAGTTATTGTTTTTATATCAGTACTAATATCGACATTTGAGCTATCACCTGCTTGTGTAAGTTTGATATGTACTCCCAAAACTAAATCGCTGATATCATTTGTTGGTCTCGTAATGGAGATGCCATTGTATTTAAAATTGGCGTCTGCTGCAGGTTGAATTTTTTGATAACCATTTGGATTATTATTTACATCATATGCGTCAAATTTTCCATCTAGGGTACCATTACCATTTGTCCCATCATTAGTGTCTTTAATACTGATGGCCTGATTTGCTCCTGTTGTAGTTGAAGACAGGACTAAACTAAATGTATTATTGCCTGTTTCTAATATAGACGCTGAAATATTAGTGCCAGCTTTGTCTGTAATAGATTGAGCTAAACTGCTTAATGTTGTTGTATCATCATAATTTATACCGTATGTAGTTCCATTGATGGACAAATTCAATACGCCACTGTTTCCTGAAGCAACCAATGCACTTGTTTTGCTATTAAATGTACCAAAGTCTGTTATATCTTTTTTAGCTAAAGTAGTTGTATCTAGCGTAAATGATTGTATATTCGCACCTGGGTCTACAGTAACCTGAGCACTTCCTGTTACGTTTACTGTTTTTGTGTCAAATGCAGTACCATAACTTAAAGATGATGCACTTGTTTGTAGGCTTGTCATTAAAGAAGATAAAAGAGATTCTGATTTTTGTTGCTGATCATTAGTTGTTATTTTATTGTCTATTGGGTTAATGATTACACTTTTATCTGCGGCTTTAAGTTTATCAATCACACTAGAAGTTAAAACACCTGAACCAAGACCGAGTGAGTTTATTGTCGCTGCCATCATAAATCCTTTAAAGCTATATAAAGTCCATATCGGTAAATATATATTAATCTTTAATGAATTTGTTAAATAAATAAAATTACAAATATTGGTTTAAATAAATAGATATATGCCGATATACTTTGCATGAAAAATGAAAGAGAGGATTTTAAAATGTATAATAATTTGGCTTATGATGCGTATATACAAAATAATGTGGGGGTAGAGTCCTCAAGTAAACTTGTTGAAATGTTATATGAAGGAGTCTTAAAATTTAATGCCCAAGCAAAAAGAGCTATTAAAGATGAAGATGTTAATAAAAAAGTTTATTGGATTAATCGTTCTGTTGCAATCATAACGGAACTTATGATGACACTTGATATGAAAAGTGGAGATATCGCTTACTATCTTGATGGATTGTATAACTACCAAACAAGACTTTTAACAGAGGCAAATATAGAAAATAATCTTCTAAAACTTGATGAGGTAAGTAGTGTATTTAAAGTTTTACTAGAAGCTTGGCGAGAAGAAACACATGTGGGCTGATGCTCTTGAAATTGCTATAATTGAAAAGAATGTAGATGCAATAAGCGACTTATTGGATGATATGATAGAAATTCAAGATATTCAAGAGGCTAAACGAGCTGTTTACCTTTTGGAAGAAGCGTCTATATTAGTTGTTAATCTCAAAGATGAAACTGCTACATCAATGAAACAGTTAAAAGAAAATATAGATTATTTAAAGGTAACACAAGCTCCTGTCGTAAACAGACTTGATATTACTTCTTAGTCTTCTTCATAATCCCAAAATTTAAACTTCTAATGGTATATTCACTGACAACTGCACCTTTTCTCATGCTAAGTATATGTGCAACGGCGTCTGCTATGTCTGAAGCTAGCAGTTTTTCGTTCTCTTTCTGACTTGTCTCAAACCGAAGTTCATTATAAAAATTGCTTTGTGTCATATCTGGATTGATATTTGTAATGCTTAAAGCACTTTTTCGCGTTTCTTCAAAAAGGGAATCAGAAAAAGCCCTCAACCCTGCCTTTGTTGCCGAATATACAGCGGCAAATTTACTCGCCCGTAAGGCTTCTATGGAATTAATGTTGATGAGGTAGCCTGCATTTTCTTTGAGTGAACGCAATGTTGCATTAGTAAGCAGCATTGGGGCGGTAAGATTAAGAAATGTCATAGTCGTAATTATATCTACATGTAGATTTTCATGCGGCTCAAATCGACCAAATCCGGCACAATTTATAAGTATGAAAATATCTTCTTTTTTGAGGTTTTCACATAACTTTATTGTCTCTTTTTGCTGTGATAAATCACATGGCAGAGCTTGAAAGTTTACATTTTCGAAATCGTTGTTGCTAATATTTCTGCTGATGCCTATGACTTTATATCCAAGTGCTAAAAGTCTTTTGCTTATTTCTTTTCCTATACCGCTGCTTGCCCCTGTAACTACTGCTGTTTTCAAATTTTACCCCACAATTTTGATATACTACATGTATGAAAAATATTTACATAACAGACCTTGATCACACATTTTTACGGACTGATTTGTCTTTGAGTGATTATACTAAAAAAATATGGAACTCGTATGCAAAGGGTGCAGTTTTATCTGTTGCAACAGCTCGAACCTATAAAAAAACGCTGCAATTTTTAGAAGGAGTTGTCGTAAATGCCCCGATGATACTGCTTGATGGTTCGCTTATAGCTACAATAGATAAAAAGATTATAGATACAAAGTTTATTTCTCAAGACACTGCCAATGAAATTATAAATGAGGGTGCGAAAATGGGCATATATCCGTTTATTCTCTCGCTTACAGATAAAAATCTTAATGAAGCTTTTTTGTATTCAAGCATACTTAATAGTTACCAAAAAGAGGTTTTAACACGTTACGTTAAAGATGATAATTTGCAAGAGCAAAAACATATAAGAGCAATGCAAGATAATTTTAAAATTGTTTATATGGGAGATGAAACTCTTTTGAGAGAATTAGCATCAAATTTAAAAACAATTTATGAGGATAATTTAAAATTTATTTTAGCCCCTGAAGCTTATGTAGGTTGCTATTTTTTGACAATTTTGCACAAAGATGCAGATAAATCACATGGTATTCAAAGTGTTAGTGAAGCCATGGGATTTGATTTGAACAACCTCACTGTTTTTGGTGATAATTTTAATGATATAGGGATGTTTGAACTTGCAAATATTTCCGTGGCTGTTGCAAATGCACAAGAGGGTGTCAAACAATGTGCTGATATAGTTTTAAAACATTCAAATGATGAAGACGGTGTAGCAAAATATTTGGCGGAGGTAAAAAATGCATAAAAAATCGAGTTTTATGGCTATGATTATTATAGGTGTTTTATTTTTTATATTTGGTTTTGTAACATGGTTAAACGGTTCATTGATTCCTTACCTAAAAGTAATATGTGATTTAAATGAGTTTGAAGCACTCTTTGTTACTTTTGCTTTTTATATCGCGTACACTGTTATGGCTCTACCGATGGCGGCTGTTTTGGAAAAAACAGGCTATAAAAAAGGAATGGCTTTAGGACTTTTTGTGATGAGTGTAGGTGCTTTACTTTTTATTCCTGCTGCACTAAAAGGGGAATATATTCTTTTTCTAGCAGCACTCTTTACCCTTGGAACAGGACTAACTATACTGCAAACGGCATCAAATCCATATATAGTGTTAATAGGCCCTATAGAGTCCGCAGCTACACGCATAAGTATAATGGGGCTTATAAATAAAAGTGCGGGAGTTTTGGCTCCTTTACTCTTTACTGCTTTGATACTTTCAGATATTGGCACATCCTCAGAGTTTGCAAATATAAATACAAAAGTATTGGCACATAAGCTTATACAGCCATATATTATAATGGCTGCTATACTTTTTTTACTGACACTTTTTGTATGGTTCTCCTCTTTACCTGAGTTAGAATTTGAAGAAGACCCTTATGATGATGAAAATATTTTTGGTTTTCCTCGGGTAGTTTTAGGAGCATTAGCACTCTTTTTTTATGTCGGTATGGAAGTCATTGCCGGTGATACTATAGGACTTTACGGACAAAGTTTAGGTATTGCAAATGCAACATCACTGACAGCTTACACGATGAGTTTTATGGTGGCAGGGTATTTTGTAGGTATTCTTTTTATTCCTAAATATTTATCACAAGAAAAGGCACTTATATTTTCTGCTTTGCTTGGAATAGTTTTTCTTTTTGGTGTGGCTTTTAGTTCCACTTCTGCGTCTCACATAATTAGTGGTTTACCTGATAGTGTAGCATTTGTTGCAATGCTGGGGCTTGCAAATGCTCTTGTTTGGCCTACTATTTGGCCTCTGGCTTTAGCTGATTTAGGGAAACATACAGCAAAAGGGAGTGCCCTGCTTATAATGGCAATATCGGGCGGAGCCGTGATACCATTAATTTTTGGAAAAGTTGCACAACTGAGTGCTAATATGCAGATGTCCTATCTTCTTGGCATAGTTTGCTATGTAATGGTTTTGATGTATGGAATAAAATGGCATAAAATGACTGGCTGGAAAACTTAATTTATATAAGCAATAGTTTAATTATTATATTTTTAAGCATAATAATTAGATAATAGTATAAATTAAAAAAGGGAAATACCATGAAAACAAGTATAATAATATTAAGTAGCTTATTGTTAACACTTCAGCTTCATGCAACTGAAAGTGTGAATAGTGAACTCAGCCATGTAGCAGGGGGTGCTCTTTTAGCAGGTGGTATTACAGCAATTGCTGATTATTATCCTGAATATAAAGAAAATCGTGGAATGGTTGGTTTTGGCGTGAGTGCAGTAGCAGGTGTAATAGATTTTGCAATAGAAGCAACAGTAGATGGCAATACAAATGGACAGTTACTAGACCTCGCTTCACACACATTAGGCTCAGCATTAGGAGCATGGGTAACAGATGGTTATATATTGTCTCCAGTAGTATCCGACTCAAAAACAGAAGGAAAATATCTAGGCTTGGCTATGAATTACTCTTTTTAGTATTGATTTAGTCTTACTTAATATATTTTAGAGGGTTATTGGATTGTGTTAAATTAAGAAGTGGTGGACCCTCAGAGATTCGAACTCTCGTACATTCTATATCTTAAAATATTTTTTAATGCTTTATAAGCCTACTATAGGTAAAGTACATATCTATTAGTTTTTAAGAATGCTAATGGGTGTCCATAAAAATGACACCTATTTGGACACCCAGATAGAAATCTTAAAAGGATTGAACATGGCAATTAAAATGTCAGAATACTCAAAAACAAAACACACAGGTTTAAAAGTACATAAAGATACAGTTACTTATTTATTTGATATTAGAATAGAGGGTAAAAGGTATCGTAAGACTTGGAAGGCAAATAAGGTACATTCTAAAGCTGATAGACTTAAGAAAGCTTATGAAGCTCTAGAACAGTTTAGAAAAGAGACGCTCCATCAAACAACTATAGTCGCTGATATGGACGCTACAGTAATAGATTACTGGACTAAGTTAAAATCCATAAAAGGATGGAAAAAAGAACTGATTAACAACTATGAGTATTATTATAATAAGCATTTAACAAGCTTATCCAAGATAAAAATCAAAGATGTTAAACCTGCACACTTTACATCTTTAAATGTAACTCTTGATTCATTAGCTACAGCAACAAGAAAAAAGGCTTATGAGATTTTAAAGCCATTGTTTGAGTTAGCTGTAGAAGATGAAATTATTACTAAAAGCCCTATCAAGAAGAGTCATATTCCAGTTAGAAAACAGTTAGAAGAAAAGAAGATTGTTACTAATGCAGTGGAAAAGTATAAAAATGTATATACTCAGATTCACAGACGATATGGTTCAGATGAGAAAATCGATATTGGAAATAATAAGACTATACAATGTAGTATAAATCCACATCATAGAGCTTTATTTTTATTAGGATTTTATGGTCGTAGACTACAAGAGGTTCTTAATTTAAAATGGGAAGATATTGACTTTGATAATAATGAGTATATAGTTCGCGGCAATAACTCTAAAGTAAATACAGATATGAGATTTACACTTCCTGCAGATGTAAAAGATGCTCTAAATGAATTTAAAGATACTACAGGTAATATATTTACTATCAAACACGTGAAAGACCACTATCCCAAATTAAGAATATTAACAGGCATAGAAGAGTTTAGCTTCCATTGGATGAGAAACCTAGCAGTATCAGCATTAAGTGCTCATGGAGTAGATGCGACACATTTAAGTGCAATGCTTGGACATACAGACACAGCAACAGTCAAACAGTATCTATCACTCCAAAGGGAAGCTTCATCTGCTCATACTCTTGATATTAGTAAGAGGTTATTAGGATGAAGGGGATTGAAAACCCAAGAAGTTTAAATGAATGGAAAAATGTAATATCTATTAATGTTCATTCTAAAGGTAAAGCTAGATTGACAATACAGGATATAAAAGATATTGCTGTATTGTATGAAGATATTCAACTTTTAGAAAAGCATGGTATAACTAGCAAAAACTATATGAGTAAAGTGAAAGGGTATTTTAAATTTAGAGAAAAAGCTTTTGAAGAATACGGAATAGAACTAGATGCATTGTATCCATTCAAGAACCCAACTAGTTTGTATGAGCAGATACAGAAAATTTTGATAAAAGTAAAATTGAACCAAGAACAAATAAAAGCATTCTATGCAATTAGTAAGATTAGATATAAGGTGC
>JALUXS010000093.1 GCA_027013185.1 Sulfurimonas sp. | reverse complement strand
AGTGGCATTTGCAAAAGAGATGAATATCAAAACCATTGGAGAATATGTAGAGACAAAAGAGATTCAGGACAAACTCCTAGAAATGGGTGTCAATAAGTCTCAAGGTTACTATTTTGACGAACCAAGAGCAGATATAAAATAAAAACACATTTTCGTTGTCATTTATAAGTTCTTTGTGGTTATAATTTAAATATAATTTATATAATATAAGTGCAGAGATGATAAGAAAAACATTAAAACAAACTTCCAAACATAAAAAATTACGAGATTTTATAAAAAAATATAAAATTCCCAAAGAGTACCTCTCCACAAATCGTAGAATGATTTCCCGTGCTGTACTAATAGGCCTTTTTATTGCATTTATACCGATGCCCATGCAGATGGCAGCGGTACTACTTTTTGTCCCTTTTATAAAATTTAATGTTCCCATAGGGCTTGCCATGTGTTGGCTTAGTAATCCTATTACCATGCCACCTATGTACTATATGGAGTATCTCACCGGATCATTTTTACTCGGCATAAAGCCAGAACCTGTAAAAATGACACTTGAATGGTTTTCAAACAACATAGATAACATCTTTATCCCTTTATATTTTGGAACAGCAATGTATTCTATATTTGGTTCTTTAATTGGGTATTTTTTAGTTAATTATTTATGGAAACTATCTGTGCATAAAGATAGAAAAAAACACTACTTAGATCGATAGTGCTTTTTGTAGCTGTAGAAAATAAATCCTATACCTACGAGTAAGAAAGGAATGCTTAAAAGCTGTCCTGTAGTAAGTCCGATACCAAGAGAATAATCTGCCTGTCTTACTTTCACAAATTCAATCAAAAATCTTGCACTAAATATAAGTACTAAAAAGAGTCCAAATAAAAAGCCTGGTTCGAGTTTTTTATAATTTTTCTTATATATATAAGTTAAAAGAAAGAATATTAACAGATATGAAAAAGCTTCATAAAGCTGTGCAGGATGTCTTGGCAAATTATCAACTCTCTCAAATACAATAGCCCAAGGTAAATCACTCGGTTTGCCTATGATTTCTGAATTCATAAAGTTTCCCATACGAACAAAAAAGCCAAAAAGAGCCGTAGGAATCACCAAACGGTCTATCAGCCATAAAAGATTTGTTTTATATTTTTTACATCCATAATACAGAGCAATTAAAACGCCTAAACCTCCGCCATGAGAAGCAAGTCCACCTTCCCATACAGCAAATATTTTTAAAGGATGTGCTAAATAATAATCGGGATCATAAAAAATACAATGCCCCAGTCTTGCTCCAACAACTATGCCCACTACAGCATATAAAAAAAGCCCCTCTATATTGCTCTCATCTTTATGCTCTAGGCGATACACCCATTTCATAAACTCTAATCCTGAGAGTATTGCCGCAGCAAAAAGTAGACCGTACCAATGCACCTTCAATGGTCCAAAAGAGATGAGTATCGGATTTATATCCCATATAAAATGATGCATCTTAATCTCTTAGTGCATCAGCTATAAGTTCAATCGGATTTTTGAAAATCGTTTCAACACCCGCATTGTGCATAGAATTATTTATTTGCATACGACAAGCACTACATTCCGCACTCACTATTTCTGCCTTTGTTTCCTTAATCATTGCAGCTTTAGGAATACCCGCTGCTTTTGCAAAATGGTATTTTTCAGTTTGCATTGTCACACCGCCAAATCCACAACATTGATTTGGGTCACTCATCTCAACTATTTTATAATTTTGACGAATTAGGTTTCTTGGTTCTTCATGAATTCCTTGCATCTTTTTTGCATGACAAGGATCATGATAGGTAACAATAGGTGAGGCTTTCTTCTTTGATGCCAACAAATGTTCTAAATGCGTATGATGCTGCAACCATTCTGTTGCCATAAAAACTTTACTCATCACAGCCTTCGCACGTGCCTTCCACTCAGGTTGGTCGTGAAAATAGTGCTCATAATCAATTTTAAGCATTGCACTACATGTAGCTTCTGGAACTATAATCGCTTCAACGTCTCCAGCAAATTTTTCAAAATACTCAATATTAAATTTGGCATTATAATCAACCGTGTCAAAATCTCCAGTAAAGTATGCAGGAGCCGAACAGCATTTCTGACTTTTTGCCAAAAATGCATCAATTTCAAGTGCTGCAAGGATTTCTAAAAGAGATTCCCCAACATCTTTATAGTTATAATTTGCCAAGCAACCGATAAATACAGCTACTTTTCGCTTTCCACCATTACTAATATTTTCCGGATGGGAATTTAAAAAGGAGGTTTTTGTCAAACTCGGCATAAGTCTATCTGATTTTATCATCGGTAAATTCAATCGTGATGTCATTGAATCTATATCACTTTTAATTTTAAATCCACAGGTTTGAAAGGTATAACCGAGTTTAAAAGCAATGTCATTAAGCCATCTATGACGAAGCAGCAGAAAAAACGCTTTTTTATACCAAGCAATACCAAATTTTTGAGCTATATCACTACGAACCTGTTCTATTACCATATCTGTAGGCAGTGATTTTGGACATACCTCAACACAAGCAGTACATAAGAAACAGCTTTCAAAAATACTTTTTGCCGTTGTATCAAGCTCTAAATTTCCACGTTTATATTCGCCTAAAAGGTCTATAAATCCACGAGGAGAAGTGACTTCATCTGCATTAACATTATGAATTGTACACACAGGAATACATTTTCCACATTTTACACAATCATCTGCTACTTTATCAAAATTAAAAATATCTTCTGGTTTTTTACTCATTTTTACACCGTCTTTGAAAAAGTTTTGTCACTGCCTGCATGACGTTTCATATAGGCATCAAAAGGCATAGCAATATTTCTAATAAGCAATGTCCCCGTTTGTGAACACTCAATAGACTCATCATTCATTCTAATCAACTCTTCTTCTGCAAAAGGTTGCAATTCTCTTATAGCATCTTTAAAATATGCTTTAAATTCTAATCCAAAAATGGCCTCAAATCTTTTAATATCAAGTTTAAAATTACTCATCAATTCCATAATAACATGTTGGCGAATTTGGTCATCTTCACTTAATCCGACACCTCTTTCAAATGGTAATTTTTCAGCATCTATTGCTGCTTCATACGAAGGCATATCTTTGAAATTTTGTGCATAATAATCAACACCCTCGCCTATTGAAGTTAAGCCCACACCTATTAAATCTGCACCGCCTTTTGTTGTATAACCTTGAAAATTTCTATGAAGTTCACCCTTATCTATAGCTTTAAAAAGCTCATCTTCTGCTTTTGCAAAGTGATCCATTCCTATCATTTTATAGCCGTTCTCAGTTAAAAAATCGATGGTATATTGCATTATTTGCAACTTTTCATCAGGACGTGGCAAGGTTGTTTCATCAATTTTACGCATTGTCTTTTTCAACCAAGGCACATGTGCATAATTAAATACGGCAAATCTGTCAGGATTAAGCGTAAGTGCAAGGGCAAGTGTCTCTTTAAAAGTATCAAGCGTTTGAAACGGCAAACCGTAAATCAAATCTACATTGACCGAGTGCATATTGTATTTTCGTGCCAAATCCATAGCATTTTTTGTAATAGCATATGGTTGCACACGATGCACTGCAACTTGTACTTTCTCATTAAAATCTTGAAGGCCGAAGCTTACACGATTAAACCCATGTCCACTCATTACTTTCATTTGGTCTTCATTAATATGGCGAGGGTCAATTTCACAAGATATTTCAGCACCCTCTGCAAAATTTGGAAAATATGATTTTATTTCACTAATAATTTCATCTAACTGCTCAGCGGAAAAAAATGTAGGTGTTCCTCCTCCAAAGTGCATTTGAATCACTTCTCGATTCATATCCAAATGTTTTGAAAGAATTGCAAGCTCACGTTTGAGATAATCAATATAACGAATCATTTTATCTTCTTTTGAAGTAAAAACAACATTGCACCCACAAAAATAACAGGCATTTTTACAAAATGGTAGATGGAAGTAAAGACTTAAAGGACGTGATGCATCCTGATTTTCTAATCTTTGAATATAATCATCATATTTAAATTCATCTTTAAACTCTAAAGCTGTAGGATACGAAGTATATCTTGGTCCCGGCTTTGAGTATTTTGTAAATTTTGCGAAGTCTAATTCCATCGTCATTTTCCTAGTATAAAGTAATTTACAACAATCATTTCTATATTTTTAGACTTTAGGCTCAGACCGAAGGGAGGATTTGTCCTAAAGTGTGAAGATATAGAAATGACGGCTACATTCTATCCATGTGATTATTGCTAAAAAGTGTTGAAGAACGCATAAAAGTTATTCTACAAGTTCTCCGGCTAATCTTTGATATACCTCTGAATGCTCTAAAAGTTCTGTATGTGTGCCACTTGCCACAATGGCACCTTTTTGTAATACTAAAATTTTATCGGCATCTTCAATAGTGGAGAGTCTGTGTGCAATCGTAATCGTTATTTTGTCTTTTGTATATGCATCAAGTGCTTTTTGTATGCGTTTTTCACTTTCATTATCAAGCGCTGATGTTGCTTCATCAAAAAGTAAAAGAGAAGCATGTTTATATATTGCACGGGCGATAGAGACTCGCTGACGCTGTCCGCCGGAGAGATTACTTCCAGATTCGGACATCACTGTTTCAATCCCGTTTTCAAGATTCATAGCAAATTCATAAGCATCTGCAAGTTTTAAAGCTTCTATAACTTTTTCTTCATCTATCATATCTTCTCCATAAGCAACATTTGCAGCCAATGTATCTTGAAAAATATAAACTCGTTGTGTGACAAGTGATATGTGATGTTTTAAAGATTTTAAATTATACTCTTTTATATTTATACCATTTATTTTTATTGCACCTTTATCGGGGTCATAAAAACGTAACAACATAGATATAAAAGTGGATTTTCCACCGCCGCTGTCACCGACAAGTGCTATTTTTTCTCCATCATGAATTTCAATATTGACATTATTTAAAGCATAATTCCCCTCATACATTAAAGAAACATCTTGAAACTCTATACTTTTTATATCTTTCCTAAGCGTTATATCTCCGTCTTTAATGCTTGGCTGTGTATCTAAAATCTCAAAGACCCGCTCACTTGCAGCTATGGCATCTTGAATTTTTGCATAAGTTCCACTAAGTTTTCTTACCGGTTCAAAAACAAGCCCAACAGCTGTAATAAAAGCAGTAAATTCACCAACAGTCATACGTCCTTCAAAGACTTCTTTTCCCCCTACATAAATTACGGCGGCAAGCCCACTTACTCCGAGCATTTCCATAATAGGAGGCACTAAGGCACCAACATACACTGTTTTCATATTTATTTTAAAAAATTGCCAGTTATGTGTACTAAATTGTTTCAGTTCAAATGCCTGTGTGTCGTTCGCTTTTATAATTTCACTGTTATTAAAAACTTCTGTTAAACGGGTTACAATATCGGCATTTTTTTCCTGAGAACGGTGCGAATACTTTTTTAATCTTTTTGCTATGGACATAAGTGGAATAACGGCTAAGGGGATAACAACCAAAGTATAAAACGAAAGTAGAGGATTTAAATAGATAATATAACTGATAAGAGCAAAAACCGCCAAAACATCACGAAACATATCTGGCAGCATATTGGCAACAAAGGTTTGAATACGACCGATGTCATTTGTCACACGAGAAATCAGCTCTCCACTTCTGTTGACATATAAAAAAGCCATATCCTGCGATATTATATGCGAAAGCAGCAGTTCACGAAAACGCGTCACTATACTCTGCCCAATGTATTCCATAAATACCGTTTGAATATATTTTCCTACTGATTTTGTGAAATAGATACCAATAAGCCCTAAAGGAATCAGGTAAAGCATCTCTTTTTTCTTTGCTATAAACATATCATCCATCAGAGGCTTCATTATCTGGGCACTTGCAGCAGTGGATATGACTATTAAAAGCCCACCAAAAATGACAAGCATATAGTAAAATTTGTATTCTTTTATATATGGCCAAAATCTTTTTACAATCTCTTTCAAACGCTCTCCATTAAATAATTACGCTATTTTACACTATATATCCTAGATAAATGTTAATTTGCTATAATTACACAAAAACAATAAAGATTCTTATGAAATACCCTTTACATGTAATAGTTAGAAAAAAACTTTCAAGCCTCATCAACGGCATACTTTCTCTTCTTTCCAATACATCACAACATCAACAATACATTGATAAAAATAAAATCAAAAATATTGTTATTATACGACCAAATTATCGCATTGGCAACCTCATCTTTTTAACACCGCTCATTAATGAACTGCAAAATAATATACCTGAGGCGAAAATAGACATCATTGTAGGTATGCGACTTGCAGGTAAAATACTTGAACCTATGCCAAATGTAGATAAAGTCATAGATATTCCCAGAAAACTGCTTTTACATCCGCTTGAAATGTTTACCTACATTCAAAAAACAAGAACAAAAAATTATGACGTTGCTATAAATATGTCGGGCGGTTCAACCAGTGCCCAAATTGTAACAGCACTCATAAAAGCAAAATACAAAGTCAGCTTTTCAAGTGATAAACTCTGGGCAAATTTTACGCATGTACAAGAACGCGGCTTAAAAACTTACAAACATATGGGGCTTGAGAGTTTAGAATTTTTGCGGTTTTTCAAAATTGATTTTCCTAAAAAACAACCGAGTTTAGATATAAAACTCACACAAAATGAAATAAATGAAGCACAAAATGATTTAAAAGCACTCTTACATGTAAACAACATTACAAGCGATAACAAAGTGATAGCACTCTTTAGAAATGCAAGATTTGATAAGAAAATCTCTGATACGTGGTGGAGTGAATGGATAGATGAAGTGCTTAAAATAGACAAAAACATTATTTTTATTGATATTCTTTCTCCTGATATTCCC
>JALUXS010000092.1 GCA_027013185.1 Sulfurimonas sp. | reverse complement strand
TGCTAAGAACATAAACACCGCCTTCTCTTGCAATATGACGCATACCGGATTGCCATACCTCGCTTTCATCATAGGTGGGTGCCATATATATTTCTATACCTTGTGTATAAAGTGTATATCTGACTAAAGGCATATAATTTTCCCAGCATGTAAGGGCTCCTATATTGCCTGTTTTTGTAGGAAAAACATTAAGTGTATCAGCACTTCCATAACTCCATATCATTCTTTCTGCCAATGTTGGAATTAGTTTTTGATGATGACCAAAAATTTTCCCATTGTGATTTATAAAAAGGAGTGTATTATATATAGAACCTTTACTTTTGCTTTTTTCATTTATACCTATAACGACGGTAATATTATATTTTTTTGCAGTTTTTGAAAGTTTTTTTACATGTAAACCATCTCTACTCATCGAGTTTTTTAACAATTTAGCATATAATTTTTGTTGCAGAACAATATTTCCAATTGTAAATTTATTGTTACCCATAATAGACTCCTTGTAAGAGCTTCTATGAATAATTCTATCAAATCATTACTTTATCTTATATTTACCCAGCTAATTACTATAAAAAACTGAGTAAATTTTTAACTACTTATTTTGTGCTTAATTCATTTCTAACGATACGGACAGCTTGTACCATATTTGTTAAAGATGGCTTTACTTCTTCCCATTTTCTTGTTTTTAATCCACAATCGGGATTTATCCAAAGTTGTTCTTTTGGCAGTACTTCTAAAAGTAATTTAATTTGTGTGACAATTTCTTCAACCGAAGGAATTCTCGGGCTGTGTATATCATATACTCCCGGTCCTACTTCTTGTTTATAGCCGACTTTTGCAAATATTTTTAAAAGTTCATTCCCACTTCTTGCCGTCTCTATAGAGATGACATCTGCATCCATAGCTTCGATAGTAGCGATAATATCATTAAATTCACTGTAACACATATGTGTATGAATTTGAGTCTCTTTTTTTGCAGAACTTACAGAGAGTTTGAAGTCTCGTACTGCCCAATCTTCATAAGCTTTTATTTTTGCTTCTCTGAGTGGATACCCCTCTTTAAAAGCAGCTTCATCGACTTGTATGATTTGAATGCCGGCATTTTGTAAATCATCAACTTCATCACAAATTCCAAGTGCTATTTGTTTTGAAACTTCACCTCTTGGCATATCATCACGCACAAATGACCAGTTAAGAATTGTTACTGGACCTGTAAGCATTCCTTTCATGATTTTCTCTGTTTTACTCTGTGCATACGTAATCCAATCAACTGTCATAGCTTTTGGACGGGAAATGTCACCATAAATAAAAGGTGGTTTTACACAACGGCTTCCGTAACTTTGCACCCAACCATTTTGGGAAAAGCCATAGCCTTTGAGCTGTTCTCCAAAGTATTCAACCATATCATTTCTTTCAGGCTCTCCGTGTACTAAAATTTCAAGTCCACACTCTTCTTGAAAAGTCACACAATCATCAATATATTTTTTCATCTCATTTGTGTAGCTTTTTTCATCTAAGTTGCCATTTTTAAATTCTCGTCTAGCATGTCTTATCTCTGCTGTTTGAGGGAAAGAACCTATAGTTGTTGTAGCAAGCGGTAAGTATTGAAGTTTTTCTTTTTGTATTTGTATTCTTTGCTCATACTTCCCTTCACGCTCTAGTTTTGTGATGTTTTTTACTCTTTTTTGTACTTCTTCATCATGAATAAGTTTTGAACTTTTTCTTGTACTGTTGGCAGCTATATTTTCTTCTAATGCTATGATTTCATTTTCATTTAAACTATTTTTGCCATGAAAAAAAAGTTTTGATACCAAAGCAATTTCATCAAGTTTTTCTCTCCCATAACTTAACCAGCTTTTTATTTCTGCATCCATTTTTACTTCATATTGTAAACTAAAAGGTACATGAAGTAAAGAACAAGATGATGCAACCAAGATGTTTTTTGTGTTTACATGTAGAGAAATTTTATTGAGTAAATTGACTGTTTTTTCTATATCATTTTTCCAAATATTTCTTCCATCAACAACCCCTGCGATGAGTGTTTTATTTGAAGTTGCAATGAGCTCTAATGAGTCAAAATTCTCAACACCATGTAAAAAGTCAAGTCCTAAAGCCCAAATAGGAGTATGCACCAGTATTTTACTAGCTTCACATGAATTTTCAAAATATGTAACAACGGCAATTTTTATATTTGAAGCAGTATTTGCTAGTGTATCATAGGTTGGTTTTATAAGACTCAGTACCTTTGTATCTAAATCTTTTACAAAAATCGGTTCATCAATTTGTACTGTTATTTCATCATCAAGTTTTGCTATTTCTTGTAAAAGTTCTACATAAATAGGTAAAATTTTTGCGTAAAGTTCGTAAGTATCACCACCGTCAACTCTTTTTGAAAGTCCTAAAAATGTGAGGGGACCTATGATATTTATTTTAGTTTTTATTCCATATTCTTTTGCCTGTTTATACTCTGAAATGATTTTTTTTGCATTTAATTTGTAGCTCTCTTCAGGTGAGAGTTCAGGAACTATATAATGGTAATTTGTATTAAACCATTTTGTCATTTCCATTGCAACTGCTTCTTTATTTCCTCGAGCCATAGAAAAATAGAGTTCATGTCCTGTTAAATTTTGAAATCTTTTAGGGACTGCACCGAGTGTGACAGCCATATCTAGCATATTGTCATAAAAAGAAAAATCATTAGAGCTAATATACTCTATACCGGCATTTTTTTGATATTCCCAGTGTCTGATTTTTAAATCATTGGCAGTTTTTTCTAATGCATTAACATCACTTTTATTTGCCCAATAGCTCTCTAAAGCTTTTTTTAGTTCTCTTTGTTCTCCAATTCTGGCGAATCCTGTTACATAATTTTTTGACATTACAATATCCTTTGTTTTTATAAAATTTTTGATTTTTTTCGGAATTTAGGTTTTAAAACCTTGCTTGCGAAGAGTGTTTAGTTTATTAAAGAGATATTGAAAAAGGAGGGTGCACACCACTACGACGAAATGCAAAACATACAGTATAGTATGGACATCTCGGAATGTAGTGATTAAGTAAAACCATAAGTTTTGACTTCATTGTTAAAAAAAGATGACAATGGCATGGCTTTGCATTATTAATAACAGCTGTAATTCTAAGCAAATTTCTTAGTACCATTGCATCTCCTTTTGTAAAATATTTTTGTAATTATATCATAATTATCTTATATTTTTTAAAAATTCGCTCATAAAACGAACACCTGCACCAGTTCCACCATATACATTTACGTCCCAAGGGGTTTCGGTATAGGCACTTCCGGCTATATCAAAATGCAGCCATTTGTTTTTATTTTTTTCTTTTATAAAATTATCTAAAAAGAGCCCTGCTGTGATTGCTCCACCATAAGGTTTGTTTGAAATATTGCAAATATCGGCAATGTCGCTTTTGAGTTGTTTTTTAAGATGTTTGTTAAAAGGAAGCGGTGCGGTTAGTTCACCTGCTACTGAAGCTGATTTTGAAATGCTGTGCTTTAATCTGCTTGAGTGTCCCATAACACCTGTTGTATACTGTCCAAGAGCAACCATGCATGCACCTGTGAGTGTTGCAAAATCAAAAAGATAATCAGATTGCACTTTTTCTTGTGCATAATCGAGGACATCAGCAAGAACTAGACGACCTTCAGCATCAGTATTGCGTACTTCTATGGTATCACCCTTACGAGATGTTAAAATATCATCGGGTTTGTAAGCATTGCCACCTATCATGTTTTCAACTGCACCGACAAAGGCATGTACTTCAACATCAAGCTTCAATTCGCTGACAGCTTTAATGATGCCAAGCACTGCACAGGCTCCGGCTTTGTCCATTTTCATTGTGACCATAGATGTAGCAGGTTTTAGGCTAAGTCCGCCACTATCGTAAGTCAAACCTTTTCCAACTAAAGAAATGATTTTTTTGGCATTTTTTGGTTTGTACGCTAAATGCAGTAGTTTAGTATCATGGCACGATGCACGTCCCACGGCAAGCATTGCTTTACATTTTTCTTTTTTAAGCTCTTTTTCTCCTAATATTGTACATTCAAGGGAATTATCATGTGCTATTTTTTTTGCTAGTTTTGCAAAAGAGGGTGGGTTTAAATCATCTGGTGCAACATTGACTATATCTCGAGTAAAAGCTGTAGCTTCTGCTATGATGACAGCTTCTTCAAAAGTTTTTTGTACTTCTTTTATACTTTTACATGTAAGAAAAATATCTTTTATCTTAGCTTGTTTATTTTTTGATTTATATTTGTTGAATTCATATCCGCCAAGTATAATGGCATCAACTATTGGATGTATGTTTTGTGTATCTACTGTAAAGCTTGCAGATTTGTAATTTGTATTTTTTATGGCTTTAATGGCCACAGTGCAAGAGCTTCGCAAGGTATCATTACTATTGTCTTC
Organism: Sulfurimonas sp.; assembly: GCA_027013185.1. GTDB lineage: Bacteria > Campylobacterota > Campylobacteria > Campylobacterales > Sulfurimonadaceae > Sulfurimonas. The sequence continues at coordinate 36,420 of JALUXS010000092.1, read as the reverse complement.
AATACCACATACAAGTATATTTTTTTCATATAAGCAACAAACACTCTCTTGCTTTGCTGTAAAACCAGCTTTTTTGAGCAATTTATAATGCTTATGTGAACTTAGATTTTTTGCAGAGATAAACTCTACATGTAGATTATTTTGTGACGTATACGCTTCATCAGCGATTAATTTTATATTCATATTGTTCCATTTTGTATATTTATTTTTAATATGATAACAAAATATCAGTAACAAAGAATAAAAAAACAATTTTATGATAAAATAATCATATGATAAAAAAACAAATTTTAATACTAGAAGTGAATCAGCATAATTTTGATATTTTAAATACATTGTTTCAAAAAAGTGGTTTTACATGTAAAGCTGTTTTAGATGAAGAAAGTTTTTTTAAAATAAAAGCAGATATGTTTGAGAACAATATAATTCTTGTTAATACAAGTATTTCTTATGCGACACCTGAGCAAATCATACAAGAGAGTACTCAAGATGGTGTAAATATTCCTACTATTTTTATAGATGGTGCTGAAAAATATGATAAAGAAAAACTCTCTGAATGTTTTAAGGCTGGAGCGAGTGATTATGTTAAAAAGCCTTTTGAATCTGTTGAACTTGTTAGTAGGGTGAAATACCATGCAGAAGGCTATAATAAAATTCGGGAGTATCAATCAAAAATAAAAAAACTTGCAAATATTGCAGCAGTTGATCAGCTTTCAAAATTAACTTCAAAAATGCAAATGCAGGTGATACTAAAATATCAAATTGATTATTTTAATAGATATGAAACAGAAACGAGCGTTGTCTATTTAAGCCTTATAAATATAAGTAAAATTATTGGTCTATTTGGCTTAAATCATGGAGAAAAAGCTATATCTGCTTTTGCCGGAGAGATTAAAAAGCTTATACGGGTATCAGATATATTGGCGAGATGGGAAGGCTCAGATTTTATTATAATATTGTCAAATACAAATAAAGAATCAGCAGAACTAATGATAAAAAAACTTATAGTAAAACTTTCAAGAATAGAAAAATTACAGGAGTTAAAGCTAGAACTTGCTTTTGGCATTACAGATATAGCTAAAAATGATGAATTGAAAATGGTTATAGAACGGGCAAAATTTGCATTAGAAGAAGCGAAGCAACAAAGATATACAAAAATTTTTGTTGCTTAGAATTTTAATCAAAGTGCAAAATATCTTTGGCTTGAATCATATCTTTGTCACCTCGACCAGATAAATTTACTATGATAAGCTTATCTTTGATGTTTTTCATTTTTTTGAGATATGCTACGGCATGAGAACTCTCAAATGCAGGAATAATTCCCTCTTTTTGAGAAAGCCATACAAATGCGTCTAAGGCTTCTTGGTCAGTTACATTATCATAAGAGATTGATTTATTATCTTTATGAAAAGCATGTTCAGGCCCAATACCCGGATAATCAAGCCCAGCACTGATAGAGTGTGCTTCAAGAACTTGCCCGTCTTCATCTTGAAGGAGGTAACTCATTTGTCCATGAAGTACACCGGGACGTCCTTTTTCCAAAGAACATCCATGTTTGTTTGTCTCAATCCCTAATCCACCGGCTTCTATACCGATACACTGCACACTTTCATCTTCTAAAAAGTGCTGAAATGTTCCGATTGCGTTACTGCCTCCGCCTATACATGCGATGACATAATCTGGCAGTTTTTGCTCTTTTTTTAGGATTTGTGCTCTTGCTTCCCAGCCAATAATTGCCTGAAAATCCCGTACCATCATAGGGTATGGATGAGGACCTGCTACAGTTCCTATAATGTAAAAAGTATCACGTGCATTGGTTACCCAATGACGAATAGCATCATTCATAGCATCTTTGAGTGTTCTGCTGCCACTCTCTACACTATGTACTTTTGCACCTAAAAGTTTCATACGAAATACATTAAGTTCTTGTCTTGCTACATCTTTTGCACCCATAAAAACTTCGCATTCCAAGCCTAGCAGTGCGGCTATTGTTGCTGTTGCTACACCGTGTTGACCGGCACCTGTCTCAGCTATTACTTTTTTATAACCGAGCCTCTTTGCCATTAATCCCTGTGCAATGACATTATTTATTTTATGAGCACCTGTATGATTTAAATCTTCACGTTTGAGGTAAACTTTCGCGCCAATTTCTTGAGATATATTCTCAGCATAAAAGAGTGGGCTAGGGCGTCCTACATAATCTTTGAGGTAGTAATCTACCTCTTTCCAAAAATCTTTATCAAAGCGAATAGCTTCGTATTCTTCTTTAAGTTGAAGCAGAGCGGGCATGAGTGTTTCTGGAACATAACGACCGCCAAACATTCCGAAATGTCCATTTTCATCAGGATCATATTTTGAAGGAGTTGGGATATACATTTTTATTTAACCTCTATCACAGAATAAACGTTTGTTTTTTCTTCTAATTTTTTTATACCATCAAGGAAGGTAAGTCCTATAATAAAACAGCATTCAACACATGTTGCACCCGTCTGGTTTACCAGTGTTGCCGCTGCATTTGCCGTACCGCCGGTTGCTATTAAATCATCAATAATCAGCACTTTTGCTCCTTTTTTCTTGCCAAAGGCATCTATATGTACTTCTATCTCATCAACACCGTATTCAAGTGCATATTTTTCGCTGATAGTTGTGTAGGGAAGTTTACCTTTTTTACGAATAGGAACAAAACCAAGCCCGAGCATTTGTGCAAGTGCCGCACCAAAAATAAAGCCACGGGCATCAATACCGGCAATATAGTCTAAATCATACTCTTTATATCGTTGATATAGGTGATTCATCAAAACAGCATATGCCTCTTTATTATTTAATAAAGTAGTAATGTCTTTAAATACAATTCCAGGCTTTGGAAAGTCTTGTATATCTCGAATAGAATTTTCTATAATTTGTTTCTCTGTTTTACTAAGTGTTATCATGCAAGTCCTTTATAAAAGAGCGTCTATGCGACTTTCAAGTGCTTTAATTTTAGCATTGAGCCTGTCTACTTCATGTCTATGCTGTGAATTACGTTGTTTTAAAACTTTCAACTCATTTCTGAGTTTTGTTAATTCTTCGCTGAGTATATCAACATTTCCAAGGGCACGTTGGAGTTGAATTTGGTACTTTCGTATCAAAATTTCTGCTTCTTGCAGAGTGAGTTTCATTAAATCATTGCTTCTTTGTTCTTTGTTTGTAATACTTTTAAAGTAAAACATTTTTACAAAGAGATAGATTGAAACAATAGAAAGTATTGTTAAAAGTGACCATTCCCAAAACATTCGCTATCCTTGTGCTTATTTGCTACAGTATTTCTATCTTCTTGACTCTAGCACTGTGACGTCCACCTTCAAAACTACTTGCGATCCAAGCATCAAGTATGGATTCTGCAACACCTTTTCCTATGATTCTCTCGCCAAAACATAAAACATTGGCATCATTATGTCCGCGTGCTACAATCGCAGTATAAGCATCATGACAAAGTGCAGCACGAATTCCATGGTGTTTGTTTGCTGCCATGCTCATGCCAATGCCGCTACCGCAGATTAAAATTCCCTGTGTACCTTCATTTTCTAACACAGCATTTGCCACTTTATGGGCATAATCAGGGTAGTCAACTCTATCTGTCGTAAATGGTCCAAAGTCATGAATTTCATGTCCTTTAGCTTTTAAAACTTCAACTGTCCAGTTCTTTAACTCCAAACCGGCATGATCCGTACCTATATAAAATTTCATTGCTTCTCCTTAAGATAATAGTAAATGTATAATCGCCTGAACAGGCATAAATAAGAGATACTGATTTAATGGTGTCATCAATATGATAAGTACAATAATAATACCATATCTTTCATTTTTATAATAAAATTCTGCAACAGAATTCATTTTGTATTTTAACGCAAGATGCATTAAAAAATGCCCACCGTCAAATTGAGGAATAGGTAAGAGGTTAAACACTCCTAAAACAATATTGATAATAAGCAGTTGATAAAGCAATATATAGAAAAATACATAAAAAAGTGAATCTGCTGTCGTTGGAGCACTCATAGTAGTGAGTGCTATGGCAGCCAAAGCTCCCATTGTAAAGTTATAGACTATACCTGCCAAATCAACCTGCATAGCAGCATTATAACCGCCCTTACTGATGACTGTAAAAGTATTTATAGGAACAGGTTTTGCCCAACCAAAGAGTATGCCGCCGCTTGACCCCAGTAGTATTGGTAAAAAATACATAGTTGCCGGTACAATAATAGTTCCAACTAAATCAATATGAGATAGTGGATTAATCGTTAATCTGCCGGCATTTTTAGCTGTCATATCGCCGTACATGTAAGCAACCCATCCATGCATAATTTCATGCCCGATAATAGCAATAGCAAGAGCAATAACAGCAGCGACTATTTTTAGTATATCAAGTAATTCCATAATACTCTTTGTCCTGTTCTTTTCTCTCTTTTATCGCTTTTTCAATATAAGGAGACTGTTCTAAATCTGTTGGCGTTTTACCGATTCTATCCCATCTTACTTTGTAATTTTTATCAATGGAAAAATAGATAAACCAAGGTGTTCCTTCAATATTTTCATAAGGAACACTTCCCCAAAAACGGCTATCATTTGAATGATCACGATTATCACCCATCATAAAATAATGATTTTTTTCAACTTTAATAGGATCATCATAAAATATTTGTATAGGATAGCGTCCGTTATTAATAATTTTAGGATCATGGTGAATTCCATGATGTATTTTCATATAAGGATTTTTTACCCATAATTTTGAGTCATATGAGGTTATTTTATAATCTTTATAATGTTTTTTAATCCATTCATCACCTTCTTTAAAGTGGATAAACAAGTTTTTATCCGCAACAAAAAGTTCATCGCCAGGAAGAGCTACACATCGTTTTACAAAATGCTGTTTAATGTTGTTTGGATATCTGAAAATTACAATATCACCACGTTTTGGCGTGTCACCATTAACAATTTTGAGCTTTTTACTCCATGGAATTATAGGAACTTCCAAAAACGGAATATAAGGCATAGGAATTCCATAAGCAAATTTCTTGGCAAAAAGATGGTCTCCTATTAAAAGAGAATCTTTCATACTTCCACTTGGAATTCTAAATGCCTGTGCAATAAAAAAGATGATAAAAAGGACAATGACAATAGTGCCTGTCCAGCTGTTTGACCATTTGTAGGCTTTATGTAAAACTTTTTTCATTTAATCTTTCTTTTGTGTATTAAGCTTAGCAGCTTTGAGAGTATTGCTCATAAGCATAGCAATTGTCATTGGCCCGACACCACCGGGAACAGGAGTGATATAAGAGCATTTCTTGGATACATTTTCAAAATCAACATCGCCGACAAGTTTTCCGTTATCAGCTCTATTTATTCCAATATCAATAATGATAGCACCATCTTTTACCATATCTTCTTGAATAAGGTTGATAACGCCTACACCGACTAGGATAATGTCTGCCTGCAGTGTATGTTTTTTCAAATCATCTGTAAAAATATGACAAATTTCAACAGTTGCATCCGCGTTCAATAAGAGGGATGCCATAGGTTTTCCTACAATATTTGAAGCACCGACAACGCAACAATTTTTTCCTTTTACGTTAATATTATATTCTTCTAAAAGTGCCATAACCCCAAGAGGCGTACATGGAACAAAGCCATCAAGATTTGTAACAAGACGACCTACATTGTAAGGATGAAAACCATCTACGTCTTTGGCAGGATCTACTAGCTCGAGTATTTTTGTTGTGTCAATTTGTGGAGGAAGTGGAAGTTGTACAAGAATTCCATCAATATTTGGATTTTGATTCATCATTTTAATAGTGTTTTCAATGGCATCTTGTGAGATATCTTCCGGCATTTCGTGACTTACAGAATAAAAACCAACTTTATCACAAGCTTTTTTCTTCATACTTACATACGCTTGACTTGCTGGGTCCTGTCCGACAAGTATTACAGCTAAACCGGGTGTTCTGTCTGTTTGAGCTTTTAGTTTGGCAACTTCATTTGTCACATTTTCTTCAATTTTTTTCGCAAGTGCTTTCCCATCAAGAATCTGCATTTAAACCTCTTAAATAATATTTTTGTTATTATACCTTTTTAAAATAATATTAGGCTAATAATGAAATATATCTTTTTTTTGATGACTCCGCTACTTTTAGTTGCTGCAAGTACTTTTATAACACCCATGGAGTACGCTTCACAACTGTATAAAAATCCAAGAGGTATAGGCTGTCAAAGCTGTCATGGTGACAATGGAGAGGGCAAAATTATAGCAAATTATGTCCATAAAGATAAAAAAAAGAGTTTTATAGGCCCACAAATTAACAATATTGCATTTAGTGAGTTTTACAGGGTTTTAAATAAAAGAAAAAGAGGTATGCCAAGATACTTCTTAACCACACAAGAAATAAAAGCACTCTATTTCTACTTACATAAAAATGATAAAAAAAAGAAAAAACATGTTAAAAAAAATTGAAAAAGCATATGCCAAACGTGATTTGGAGGCACTCGATAAATTAGCAGTGCCAAGATACAGAGAAATAAATAAAAAAAACGATTTTACATCAGCTCTTATGCTCTCTTGTAATAATTTGAAACATCTTTCTAAAATAGAATCTTTAGATGCCCAGTGTATTATTCTTAATCTTGAAGATGGTGTTGCCAAAGAAGACAAACCTTTTGCTCTGGTTTTGGCTGCTATATTTATAAGTAAAATAAAAAAGAGTGCTAAAAAACTGGTCGTACGTGTAAATGCACTTGATACGGGCGGATATGATGAAATTACATACTTGAATCAATTTATGCCTGATGCCATTCGTGTACCAAAAATTCACAATAAAGATGAAGTCAAAAATGTTCTTGCTCTGCTAAATGAAGATATTGATCTGCATCTTTCAATAGAAACTGCACAGGCTTGGCATAATCTTTCCTCTTTAGCAGTGAATAAAAGAGTAAGTGCATTTTACCTTGGAATTTTAGACCTTTTTGCAGATATGGAACTACCGCAGAGTCTTATACATGTAAATAATCCTACTATGCTTTATATGTTGTCACATTTTTTAATTACTACAAAAGCTATGAAAGTAAAACCAGTCTCTTTTGTATTTCAAGAATTTGAAGATTTACAAACATTTGAGCAATGGCTGTTACTTGAGAAGCAAATGGGTTACGATGCAAAAGCATGTATTTCACCTAAACAGGTCACACTTGTCAATAAAATGTTTGTACACCCAGAAGAAGAGATAAAAAGAGCAAAAATCATAATAAAACTCTTTGAAATGCATAGAGATGAAGGTATAACAGGTTTTGTAGATGAAGAATACGGCTTTATAGATGAACCAATTTATAAAGGTGCATTAGAGTTGCTTCGTTCCTAATATCTTGCTAAATTATAATACACATTATAGCGTATAAGTGTCGTCTCTTTTGGTCTCGGATACCTGCTATAGGCATACTCTATCGTCTCTTTTGTCGTGTCATCAAGAATATAATAACCGCTTTTTGAAATAAATCTAAAATCACTCATATCACCATTTGGATGAAGTTTAAATTCTATGACATTGGTTCTGTTTACATTTAAATCTCTTGGTATGTTTACTCTTGCAACACGATTAAGTACTTGTTGTGTAATTCTTCTCATAATTTCTTGATTATCTAAAATGTATTTTTGTTGACCTGGTGAGAGTTTACCAAATGTATCACCATAGAGTTTTTTAATATTTTGAGATATATTTCCGCTATTGAAAGCTGTTTTCTTTTTCTTTTGTTTAAGCTCTTGCGATGATTTATCTTCCTCTAGCCAAGATAATGGGTTTTTTGTTTGTTTCTTTTTGTACTCTTTTTTTCTAAGTGGGATATACATCTTTTTTGTTGGCAATGGCTTAACTCTAATTTTTTTGCTTATCTTTTTTATAATTTTTTTTGATTTCTTTGGCTTGTTTAAATGTGGTTTTCTTACTGGCTTTTTCGGTTCATATTTTATAGGCTTTTGTTGTACGATTTTTTTAAGTTGTGAGCCTTTTGGCATTGGAGGAGCCACTGGACTTGGTTTTACTTTTTTCTTTGTCATTCCAGATTTTTTATGTTTCTTTGGCATCTCTTTAAGAGAAATTTTTATTCTTTTTTCTTGATGCTGTTTCTTGTGTTGAAGACTTGGTGTCATAGTCCATAGTATCCACAGTAGTAAGAAAACCAATAAATGTATAAGTAAAGCAACAAAAAAGGCAAAAGAAGATCTATTCAAACATAATCCATTTAGTATATTTACGAGATTATATCAAATCAATATTAATACTACTTAGCTATAATAATAAAAAAATAGATATAAGGTCATAAATGAATACATTAGCATCTAAAAAAGCATTTGAAGAAGCACAAAATTTAATTCCAGGTGGAGTTGATTCACCTGTTAGAGCATTTAAAAGCGTTGGAGGAACTCCCATTTTTATTACAGAAGGTGAGGGCGCTTACTTAAAAGATGTTGATGGGAATAAATATATTGATTATGTGCAAAGCTGGGGTCCGCTTCTTTTTGGTCATCGAGATGAGTCTATAGAGGCCTCTGTTATTGATGCAGTAAAGCATGGTTTGAGTTTTGGTGCTCCTACACTTTCTGAAACAGAACTTGCTAAACTTGTTGTTGGCTTTTTTGATTCAATTGATAAAGTGCGTTTCGTAAGTAGCGGAACAGAGGCGGTAATGAGTGCAATTCGTTTGGCTCGTGGTTTTACAGGACGTGATGATATTGTAAAGTTTACGGGATGCTATCATGGGCACAGTGATGCACTCTTAGTAGAAGCTGGAAGCGGTGCAGCAACTTTTGGAAATCCTTCAAGTCCTGGTGTGCCAGCTGATTTTACAAAACATACACTCTTAGCAGAATATAATAATTTAGAAAGTGTCAAAAAATGTTTTGCTGATTCAGATAATATTGCCTGTGTAATTATTGAACCAATAGCTGGAAATATGGGACTTGTACCTGCCGATAAAGAGTTCTTACATGGACTTAGAAAGCTGTGTGACGAGCATGGTGCACTCCTTTTGTTTGATGAAGTTATGAGTGGATTTCGTGCAAGTGTAAACGGTGCAGAATCTATTACAGGCGTAAAACCTGATATTGTAACACTTGGTAAAGTTATAGGTGGCGGTATGCCTGTTGGTGCTTTTGGTGCAAGAGCTGAAATCATGAATAAACTTTCACCTGATGGTCCGGTGTATCAAGCGGGAACTTTAAGCGGAAATCCGGTTGCTATGGCAGCAGGATATACAGCATTGACTAAACTTAAAAAGAACTCCAGAATTATTGCTGTACTCAATGAAAAAGCGCAGAGACTTGTAACAGGGATGCAAGAGGCTGCCAAAAAATATGGTATAACAATGCAGACAGATACAAGAGGAAGTATGTTCGGCTTCTTTTTTAATGATAATCCAGTGAAAAATTTCAAAGATGCCGCAAAAAGTGATGCTGAACTTTTTGCAAAATTTCATGCAGGTATGTTAGATAAAGGCTACTATTTTGCCTGTTCTTTGTATGAAACAGGTTTTATATCTACTGCAATTACCGATGAAATGATAGAAAATACAATACGAGCAAGTGATGCAGTATTTAAGGAAATTACAAATGCCGGATAATCAGCAAAAGCAAGAACGTAAACCAAGAATAAAGCCTATTGTAGAAGCTGCTGACAGCCTTTCTTTAGGTATTTCTATGGTGGTTGCTGTTCTTTTAGGTGTCGGTATCGGCTGGCTTTTAAAAAGATGGACAGACATAGGCTGGCTCTTCTGGGTAGGAGTTTTTATTGGTATTGCGGCAGCTTTATTGAATATATATAAAGCGTATTCTAAACAATACAAAGTATTTGAAAAATTGGCCAAAGAAGAGAGATATGCCATTAAAAAACAACTTGAAGACGATGATGATGAGGATTATGGTGAAAAAAGCTATTAGTATCTTTTTTGGCATTGAAGTTCTTGTTTTTACTCTTGCCCTTTTTTCTCAAAAAATATTTTTCAATGTTGAAGTTGCTTTTTTAAGTGCTTTTTTTGTGATTATGGCTTCTTCTTTTGCTTATAGAAAAATTATATATTCAAAAGTAGATTCCGGTGAATATGAACAAGACAGAGATGCTCTGGATGCTATTGATGATCCTTATGAACTTTATGACAAAGAAATAAATGAAACACCGGCTGAAGAGTTAGACTTCAAGCAGATAGTCAAAGAAGAAAAAGCAAAAATAAAAACACTGAGTCTAAAAAATGCAAAACATGGTGCAAAAGGGAGCTTTTCACTTGTAAGGCTTGGGGCTTATCTCTTTTTAGTTTTAGGGTTTATTGCTTTGAAAAATAATAATTTACTTGATTTGGTATATTATTTGCCATCACTATTGGTAGGTATTGTAACAGGCTCTTTAGTGTCTAAAGAGCTTTTTGTTTAGTCTGTAATCATTGGAAGATTTATAGATATGGAGTCATTAATATCTACAAAAAAATTATATTTCTCAGCAAGCATTTTAATCTCAGGAATCATATTTTCATCAACATTCTGAGGTATAATAGAAATTGAAAATAGACTATACTTTTTTTCATTGAATTTTATATGCTCACCAATCCTGTAAAATATTTTTGTTTCAATACTGTTACTTTGCTGACATGTCTTATAGATGAGATTTAACAGTTTTATAAGGTTGTTTGCATTAAGAATTACATCGGGTATAGTTGGGTCATAAGATTTTATAAAATTAATTTCGGAACTAATGGAATTTGTAGCTATACATAAATCAGTGATTGTAAAAATATTTGTCAGTTCCCCATCTGGCTTTTTTGCATTAATTTTATATGTTGGTTCCTGATAGAGTTTGATGCCAATCTGATCTTCGTCTTCATAACCGACTGTAATGGCAAAAAATTTATATCTTCCATAATTCAGCTTCAAAAATGTTGTTTTGAAGCCAAAAGTAATATTCGCATATGTTTGAGCAAGATTAAAAAGCTCACTTGCTTGAGTAGAACCAAGTAAAAATTGAGCTTCTGCATTTAAAGAAATTATTCTTCCACTAGAATTAAATAATACAAAAGGATTATAATCATTTTCAATCCATTTTTGTTCTAGCGTCATATGCATTGTTATTCTTCTATATAGTTTTTAAGTCTACGTCCAACTTTTGGATGCTTTAGCTTTTTAATTGCACTTGATTCAATCTGGCGAACACGCTCACGTGTGACACTGAGCTCTTTTCCAATCTCTTCGAGTGTTCTATCACTTTCATCGTCCATGATTCCAAAGCGTAGTTTAATTACGGCTTTTTCTCTCTCATTTAGCTGTTCTAGTACTTGCTCAATTTGGATTCTTAAATCATCTTTGAGTATTGCATCCGATGGAGAAACTGATGTTTTATCTTCAATGAAGTCACCAAAACGACCATCATCTTCACTCCCTATAGGTGCTTCAAGAGAAATAGGCTCTTTTGTTATTTTAATAACATTTTTGACTTTTTCAACTGAAAGTCCAACTTCTTCTGCAATAGTATCAACATCAGGCTCTTTCCCATTTTCTTGAAGATGCTTACGCATGATTTTATTGATACGGTTAATAGTTTCTATCATATGAATTGGAATACGGATAGTTCTAGCCTGATCTGCAATGGCACGAGAAATAGCCTGACGAATCCACCATGTAGCATAGGTTGAAAATTTATACCCTTTTTGATACTCAAATTTATCAACAGCTTTCATAAGACCGATATTTCCTTCTTGAATCAAGTCAAGGAATGGTAATCCACGGTTTGTGTAACGCTTAGCAATAGAAACAACAAGACGCAAGTTTGATTTTGCCATTTTTGTTTTTGAAATCTCAGATATATTTTTACCACGTTTGATTTGTTCTAAAATATCAGCAAGTTTTTCAGGTTCCATATCAAAACTATTTTTTGAAGCTTCTTTTGTTTGTACCAGTTTTTTTATTTCCATATAGGTAGAAACCATTGTTGCTTCAGGGACCATATTTGCAATATCTTCTTTTGTTAAGTCTTGAATTTTTTCTACAAGCACTTTATGGTTTGCTTTAAGTGTTGCATTAAATAATGGAAGCTTGTACTCTAAACGTTTCAGCTCTTTATCATAACCTTCATCACTTTTAAGTGCAGTCTCCATTGCTTTTACAAGTTCATTAATAAGTTTTGATGTGGGTCCCAAATCAAGAAGTTTTTCTTTGAGTACAGCTTTTTTGAATGTTATTGTCAAATAATATTGCACAATTTCTTCATGCAGTGCATCATCAGAAATTTCAGGTGCTTTTTCAGCAGCTTTTATCCAATCTTTTTTTGCTTTTTCTAAAGCTTTAAAACTAGTAGAAACCTTATCAACTCTACTTTTATCTTTTACAGATAATGTTTTTTCTTGTTTTTCATCACCATCATCATTATCATCACCATCATCTTTTTCATCTTCAAAGCTTTTAAACAACTCTTTTACACGTCTTTCACGGTTAATAAGAGGTTCTTTATAATCTAAAATAAAATCTATAAGATAAGGAACAGAACAAATAGCATCTATAATGATGCTCTCACCCGCTTCTATCTTTTTTGATATTTCTATCTCTTCTTCTTTTGTAAGAAGAGGAATTTGACCCATTTCTCGAAGATACATACGCACAGGGGAGTCAGAACGAGACCACTCAAGTAATTCATGCTCTTTTAAAATGTCAAATTTATCTGTTTCGTTGTCTTCAAGCATTTTTCTTTGTGCGCTTCTGCGTGCTTCTGCTTCTTGATCATTGAGCTTTTTGGCATGTTCGCTAGAAGTGTAAATACATCTTTTATTTTTTTGGAGAAGTTTGTAAATGTTTTTCGCTTGTGCAGCTGTTGGCTGTTTTGTGAAAAATTCGATTAAAGATTCATAAGTGATGCAATCTTTGGACTTATGTTCTTCAAAAAAGGTCTCTAAGGCTTTGTTGAGTTCTTTTGCTGTCATATGGGAGTATGCTCCAATTGAGTTAAGGTTTTTAAAAGGTGGATTATACCCAAATATTCTTAACAATTGCTTTTTGATTATGAAATAATTTATGGAACACTCTTTGCTAGAAAAGTCTAAAATAAGTACAACAGGGGCAATAAATGCAAACAGGCTACTATAGTTCTGCTGCTGGAATGGTGACTCAGTTTAATAGACTCGATACTATTGCAAATAATTTAGCTAATGTCAATACAAATGGATTTAAAGAGGATCAGCTTGTCGTTGGTGACTTTATGAGACTTTATAAAGAGGCCAGAGATGAATTGCCAAATGCAAACAATTCTAAAGATGGTGCATCTTTCATCAATCGAACAATGACACGAACACCGCAGATTGTTGATTCTTATACGAATTACTCTGTAGGAAATCTACAAAAAAGTTCTAACTCTTTAGATTTTGCATTATCCAGAGAAGGGCTATTTTTTGCAGTAAAAACACCCGAAGGCATACGACTTACTAGAGATGGTGCATTTACAACAAATGATGAAGGAAAGCTTGTTACTAAACAAGGGTATGAAGTTCTTCCAAGTGATTACTTTAAGACAAAAGAGGGCATTAGTTTTGCTCCGAGTGATACTATAATTGAAGTTGATAAAAATGGACAAATACTTACGAATATACCAAACAAAGTCACATTGACCGAAAATAAAAAACTTTTTATTGCACAACCTGATAATTTAAAAGCTTTAGTAAAAGAGGGTGATAATCTATATAAAATTGCTGATGTGAGCTCTCTTAAAAGCATAAAAACAAGTGGTGCTGTTCGTCAGGGCTTTATTGAAAAAAGTAATGTTAATGCTGTGAAAATGATGACACAATTGATAGAAACAAACAGACTTGTAGGCATGTATCAAAAAGCAATGGATACACAAATGAATGATATGAATAAAGATGCAATAGAAAAAATTGCCAGAAAAGTATAAAATAAAGGATATATAAGATGATGCAATCACTCTATACTGCTTCAACAGGAATGTTGGGAATGCAGACACAAATTGACACTACAGCCAATAATATTGCCAATGTGAATACTATAGGCTTTAAAAAATCTCGTGCAGAGTTTGCTGATTTGATGTACCATGTTATGGAATATGCTGGAACTTCAACAAGTGATACAACAAAAAGTCCTACAGGTATTGAAGTCGGTTTAGGTGTTCGCCCAACTGCTGTGAATAAAATATTTTCGGAAGGTTCTTTAAAGCAAACAGGTAATAATCTTGATTTGGCTATTACAGGAAAAGGTTTTTTTAAAATGGAACTTCCTGATGGAACACAAGTTTATTCTAAAAATGGTGCTTTTAAAGTAGATCAGAATGGGACATTAGTAAATAGTGATGGGTATACTTTAATACCTCAAATTGTTATTCCACCCAATGCTACAAATATAAATATTGGTACAGATGGTACGGTGACTGTTATTCAACCGGGTCAAACGCAAGCAACACAAATTGGGCAGATTCAAACAACTGATTTTATAAATCCGGCAGGGCTTCATGCTATGGGAAGCAATCTTTATCTTGAAACAGATAGTTCTGGACAACCTGTTGAAGGTACTCCCGGTGTCGATGGGTTGGGTACAATTAGACAAGGTTTTGTTGAGTTAAGTAATGTTGAACTGGTTGTTGAACTAACGGATCTTATTACTGGACAGCGTGCTTATGATGCTAACTCAAAAATCATTACAACAAGTGATCAAATGCTACAAACTACAAACAATTTAAAACGATAATATTCTCCTAAAATAGCATTAATATTTATTAATATCAATGCTATTTTCTTTTTTTAAATTATTCTTTAATCAACTTCAAATAACAATTTAGCTATAATCGCAAAATTATTTAGTAAAAGAATAGGATTTTAGATGCAAAAAGCAAATATAAATGGTAAAGTTTGGAAATTTGGTAAGGATATAGATACAGATTTAATTATAGCTGCAAGATATTTAAATACTTCAGTGCCAGAGGAGCTTGCAAAGCATGTAATGGAAGATGCTGATCCGGAATTTGTAAACAAAATGATATCGGGTGATGTTATTGTTGCTGATGAAAACTTTGGCTGTGGAAGTAGTCGTGAACATGCACCAATTGCACTTAAAGCTGCGGGTGTTGCTGCAATAATTGCACCAACATTTGCAAGAATTTTTTATAGAAATGCATTCAATATGGGGTTACCTATATTTGAGTTAAAAGAAGCAAATGAAATTAAAGAGGGTGATGCAATCAATATAGATATGAATGCCGGTACCATCACTAACACATCAACAAATAAAACATATAATTTTACACCGATTCCTGCATTTATGCAAGAATTAATTGATGCGGGTGGGTTAATGAACTTTGCAACAAATGAAGTAGAAGGAAAAAAATAGATGAAATCATATAAAATAGCGCTTATTAAAGGTGACGGAATTGGTCCAGAAATCATAGATGAAGCTGTAAAAGTTTTAGATGCTGTTGCATCATACAGTGGTTTTTCTTTTCAATATGAAGAGTTATTAATGGGTGGATGTGCATATGACATTACTGGCGATCCTCTTCCTCAGGAAACTGTTTCAGGATCACTTAATTCTGATGCCGTACTTTTTGGTTCAATTGGTGGTACAAAATGGGATAATCTTCCTCGTGAAAAACGTCCAGAAAGTGGTCTTTTACGTTTTAGAAAAGAACTTGGCGTATATGCAAATCTTCGTCCTGCTGTTGTTTATGAAGAACTTGTAAATGCATCTTCACTCAAACCTGAAATTGTTCGAGGAGTTGACCTTATGGTCGTTCGTGAACTTATTGGCGGTATCTATTTTGGGGAACCTAAAGGAAGAGATGAAACAAAAGGCTGGAATACTATGGTTTATAGCCGTGATGAAATTGTTCGCATTGCACATCAGGCATTTAAAATAGCAATGACTCGTGGTAAACGTGTCTGTTCAATTGATAAAGCAAATGTTTTGGATGTTTCTCAACTTTGGAGAGAAACTGTAGAAGAAATAGCAAAAGAGTACCCAGAAGTAGAACTTTCACATATGTATGTTGATAATGCAGCAATGCAGCTTATTCGAGACCCTAAACAATTTGATGTTATGCTGACTGGAAATATTTTTGGTGATATTTTAAGTGATGAGTCAAGCATGCTTTGTGGTTCTATCGGTTTACTTCCATCAGCTTCAGTCGGTGATAAAATTGGAGTGTATGAACCAATTCATGGCTCTGCTCCAGATATTGCAGGGCAGGGAATTGCTAACCCTATCGCTACTATTGCCTCAGCATCTATGATGTTACGATATGCTTTGAAAGAAGATGCAGCAGCTGATAAAATAGATAATGCAATTAAAAAAGCACTCAGTGAAGGGTATAGAACAGGTGATTTGGCACAATTTGATGCTAAAGAAGTTTGTTCGACCAGTGAAATGGGTTCAATTATTGCAAATTATATAGAAAAATAGGCGAGTTTTTTCATGCAAACACTTACTTTGGCAAATATTTATGAACTACAAGGCTTAAAAGAAGAAGCTTTGGAAATTTATAAAGAAGTTTTAAAAAAAGATCCAAATAATAGTGATGCAAAAATCGCAATTCGTAGATTGTCTGGTATGAGAAAAAAGTTTCTACATGTAAATACACAAATGAAAGAGTATTTCTTGAAAATGGATACAGAAATTGAATTTAAAGAGTTTGAAAGGTGGTTATTAAAAGCATGGAACTAAAAGATGTAATATTATCTACACTGGCAGAAATGGAAGATGATACGCCTGTTCAGACGGTAGAAGAGACAATACATGAAAAAATATGTGAAGAAAAGCCGCCACAGGTCATACATGATGATAGTGCTACATCGATGGAAAGTGAGTTAATTTATTTAAATTCAATAAGAGAACGTCTTTTAGTACTTTTTGAAGGTTTTCAGGCACCAAATAATGTAAATATTGAAGCAAAAGTAGATATGACACTGAACTTCTTGGAATACACTTTAGCAACAATAGATTCTCGTGTTGAAAAGCTGGAAAAAGGAAATATATAATGAGCCAATATAGAGTCCTCATTGATGCAAATGATGAAAAAGGCCTTGTGCATAAAGTATCGAACATATTTTATAATTATGATTTAAATATTTTATCAAACAGTGAATTTGTTGATCGAGAAAGTAATAAATTTTTTATGCGAAGTGTTATTGAAGGAGATATAGACAAAAGCGAACTTGTTAACGCTTTGGTAGAAGTTCTTCCAGCACATTCAGGTATAAAAGTTGTTACGCCAAAAAAGAAAAATATTGTTTTGATGGTGACAAAAGAGATTCATGCTCTGGGTGATATTCTTGTCCGCCATGAAGCTGGTGAACTTGAAGCAAATATTGTGGCTGTTATTTCTAATTATGATAATTTAGAATCATTTGTAAGTAAATTTGATATACCTTATATAACTATTTCACATAAAGATCTAGAACGTCAAGAGCATGAAAATAAAATAATAGAAACTTTACAGGGGTTAGGTGATATTGACTTTATAGTTCTAGCAAAATATATGCGCATTTTAACACCTCGATTTGTTGAGACTTTTGAAAATAAGATTATGAATATACATCACTCTTTCTTGCCGGCTTTTGTAGGTGCAAACCCATATAAGCAAGCGTACGATAGAGGTGTGAAAATTATAGGTGCAACAGCACACTTTGTCAATAATAATCTTGATGAAGGGCCGATTATTGCTCAAGAAATCATACATGTAAATCATGCGTACAGCTGGAAAGATATGCAGCGTTCGGGAAGAGATGTAGAAAAAATAGTACTTTCTCGCGCTTTAAAACTAGCATTAGAAGATAGAATTTTCAGCTATGCAAACAGAACGGTAATATTCTAATGATAAAAATGAGCAAAGCCCATTTTAATGGCATGGACTTATTGTCCCTACAACCCCCTAAATCTACAAAAAAAATATTTTTTGAAAGAAATTATTATGTCATTTAATTTAGTTTTAGTAAATCCACAAATACCTAATAATACCGGTGCAATTGGAAGATTATGTGTCAATGCTGGTGTTACATTACACCTTATAAAACCTATCGGTTTTGATATTGATGAAAAAGCAGTTCGTAGGGCAGGACTTGATTACTGGGAAAAAGTTGATTTAAAAGTTTGGGAAAATATAGAAGATTTTTTTGAGCATAATGTTATTACCGATAATGCATATTTTGCTACAACAAAAACTAATAGACCTTACTTTGATGCAAAATTCAAAGAAGGTGATTATATCTTTTTTGGAAGTGAAACAAAGGGAATTCCTGAAGATATTTTAAATAAATATAAATCTCAAAATATTACTATACCAATGACAAAAGAGGGTCGCAGTCTTAATTTAGCTATAAGTACAGGTATTGTTTTATATGATGCCATACGACAAAATTATGCTACATTTAAGCAGGCTTAAAAAATGAGTACCTTTTTTGATATATTGATGACAATACTTTTTGTATTGTTTATGGTATTTATTTTTGCCGGTTATCATAAAACAAAATCACAAGAACGAGAAAAAAAGGATAATAAAAAATCTTAAAATAATTTTTCTGCCCAATTTTCTAAACGTCTTTCAAACTTTTCAAATAAATTTTCTGCATTTTTTATAATAAGTGACATAGCGTCTCCTTTATTTAAGAATGTAACAATATTACAGTAATACAGAAAAAAATAATAAAATATTGCAAAATGCAAAATAAATTTTGACATTTTCTCTAAAATTGACTATACTATTGCATATTTAATATAAAAAGGGTGCAAAATGAATAGTTTTTTAGATATTGTAGAAGAGATTAAAAGCATTATCTCTGATGAACTTGCTCCAAAAAAAGTTTTTGACAAAGATGTGGCAGCAGTATTAGGTATTTCACAAATGAATTTTGCGACAATGAAAAAACGCAATAAAATTCCATTTAATGAATTACTTGATTTTTGTGCAAAAAGAAGTATATCTATAAATTGGCTTTTATATGGACAATCTCCTGAGAGTTTGGTAGAAGCTACCAATAAATTTTATATGGTTAAATACTTTTCTGACATCAATGCAAGTGCAGGAGGTGGTAGTAACATTGAATATGAAGCAATTGATGAAATAGAAATTCCAGAGCAGTTTGTTTTTATGCTGGGTGGTGAAAGAGAATTAACTAATATAGAAGCCATAAATGTTTCAGGCGACTCTATGGAGCCTACTTTTAGCTATAATGATATTGTATTTATCAATAGAAGTAAAACAGATATAAATCGTGGTGGGATTTTTACGATTAGAACAGAAGCCGGTCTTTTTATTAAACGCGTACAAAAAAGAATAGATGGCAAACTAGATGTTATATCTGATAACTCAATTTATAATACACAAACGCTTGATGCAAATGAAGTAGAAGTCATTGGAAGAGTTGTTAGCAGATTTGGCGATGTAGATTAAAGGAGTTTTTTGAAATACATATATGTATGTTTATCACTTTTTATTTTACAAGGCTGTACTCAAAAAAGTGAAATAATTGCCATACCAAAACAGCAAAAAGCTACGCAAAAAAAAGCAGAATATGTTGCTGATTTAAAAAATATTCCTCAAGATGTATCTTTGTATAGTAAAGGCATAAATAAAGGTTACATTTCATCATTGGACGAATATGAGAAGATGTATTTTAGCCCGTGGAATATAGAAAAAATAGATATACCACTAAAAAAAGCAATGTGGGCGTACAAAGTTTTTAATGCAAAAAATAGTTATGGCGAAAATCTACAACCCTTAAGTGAAGATTTTTTTACAAATATACTTAAAAAATCAAATTTCGGGGCATATTCAACTGTTAATAAACGGGCAATTACACTTAAAAAACTCAATATAAGAGCCTTTCCTACAATAAAACCAGTTTTGCGAAATCCTAAAAAAGCAGGAGAGGGTTTTCCTTTTGATTATATGCAAAATTCTACCATTGCGGCAAATAAGCCGATTTTTGTTTCTCACTACTCAAAAGACAGAGAATGGGTTTTTATAAAATCTAGTTTTGCATTTGGATGGGTAAAATCACGAGATATTGTATATATACCAAAAAAATATACAGATATCTGGCAAGATGCAAAACAGATTTTTTTTACAAAAGACAATGAAGCGATTTTAACTTCAAAGCAAGATTTTTTATTTAAATCGACAATAGGAACAATGCTTCCTTTAATAGATGAAGATAATAAAAATTTTAAGATTTTGACAATTACTAATTATAAAATGAATAAACCATATTATGTAGAATCTACTTTTTCTAAAATAATTGCCCATAAAAATATATTAGAATTTAATACAAAAAATATCAATCTTATTATGCATCAGCTTTTACATGTAAAGTATGGTTGGGGAGGTATATATAATCAAAGAGACTGTTCCTCAACACTTAGAGATTTTTTTGCACCTTTTGGTGTTTGGCTTCCAAGGAACTCCTATCAACAGAGTAGAATAGGTAAAGTAATATCTTTAGCGAATATGCCAGACGAAGAAAAAATTAAAACAATTAAAGAAAATGCTGTTCCTTTTGAAACACTTTTATATAAAAGTGGACATATCGTCCTTTATGTGGGCAGTTATAATGATAAAATTATTATTTTTCAAAATGTTTGGGGCGTTAAAACGAAAAAAGATGGTATCGAAGGCAGATTTGTTATTGGAAAAACAATTTTTAGTACACTTGAAACAGGCAAAAACTTAACTACTTTTGATAAAGAAGCATCACTGTTAAAAAATCTAAAAAGTATGAATATAGTAACTCAGTAATTTTAGGCTTTTATATCCAGCAACGTTCCCATCATTTCATCTTGTGTTTTTATAACGTTAACATTAACGGCTGTGGCATCCTGCGCAACGATTTCATCAGGAATTTCTTTAGCCAAATCTGTTTGACTTCTTTTTGAACCACTATCATCAGCTTGTCTAACATTAGCTTTTATGGAATTAAAATCATTTGTAATTCGAGTGTCTTTTGGTATGAAACCATCCGTATTTACATTGGCAATATTGTCTGCCGTTGTATTGAGCATAGTTTGATGTGCACCAATAGAAGAAATGTTATTTGAAATATTCATATACTACTCCTTAATTCTCCTATTGTAGCATAATTAGTGTAATTGGGAGTTTAGTTTAATCTCTCTTTTTGAACGAGATGCTGTAATCTCACCATTGAGCGAATTTTGTCTAAAGTGCAGACCACTAAAAAAAGACAACTGTTTTGCTTTGAAAATTTCACCTTCTATTGTGACACCGGTATTTACTTCTCTTATTTTCTCAAGTTCTGAAGCATAAACACCTACTTTTGTACCTTCAAGAATTGCAAGGCCTGCATCTATTATACAACCATCACCTAAAGGAATACCACAAACAGAATTTGCTCCTAAAAGACAGTTTTTTCCAACGCTGATAGGATTACCATCAGTTCCAGAGAGTACACCAAGAATAGAAGCACCTCCACCTACATCAGAACCATCACCAACGATTGCAGAAGAGCTGATACGTCCTTCAACCATAACAGAACCAGTAGTTCCGGCATTAAAATTAATGTATGAAGCGCCAGGCATTACTGTAGTACCGGCTGCAAGTTGTGCACCGAAACGAACTTTTGAAGTCTCTAATATACGTGTATTGTCTGCTGGAATAATGTGTTGTAAAAATCTTGGAAATTTATCTACAAAATCAATATGAGGGTACTCATTTACAAGTTTTAATTCTATTTCAAATTCTCTTAAATAATCCAGTTCTATTGGTTGTCCATTGGACCATGCAACATTTGGTAATGCACCAAATGCACCATTGAGATTGATTTCACGAAGTCCTACTTTTGCTAAAGAAATTGCATAAAGTTTTAAATAAGTTGCTTCAACGCTCTCACAAGGAGCATCTTCAAAAATAAAGCATACTTTAAATTCACCTTCTAAACTACCGCTGTTAACGATTTGAGAATACAGTGATGAAACAACTTGAATATTTTTATGTGCATCACCATGTGCCTCATCCGAGTAAGGTGTAAAAGCATTCAGACAATCTTTTAAAAATTGTAAATTAATGTCACATACTACTTCATTTTGTGTAAAGTCTACCTCAATTCCTTGTTCTGCAAGTGCTCTTATAAAAATTGCAGCACTCCCAAAATTTTCATCCCAGTTTATAATTGGGTATGTAGCCTGTAGAGATTTATCTACATGTAGTTGTCCTAAATCCACTCTTGTAATACCAAAAGCCAAAGGGTCTTTGTATCCTTTTGTATTTGTTTTAATATTTTCTATCAATGCTTTAAAAGCATCTGCTGTTTGAATAATATCCATTGAATTCTCGCTTAATAAATTTGTTGTGCAATTATACTTAAAAACTACTAACAAAGTTTAGTATATAATAGAATAAAAAGAGAGTACCGTGAACACTTGGCTGGAATTACTAAAAAATGATAATTATCTTGGTATAAAGAAATATATACAAAATGGGGCTGATGTATCGCAGACAAATGAAATTGGCGAATCCGTATTTGCTTGTGCACTTAGGGCTGGGTGTTGCAAAGAAACGCTTATGCTTTTAATTGAAAGTGGTGCTGATATTTTTCATTGTGATGAGGAAGGCGTAAGTGTTTTTGATATGGCAATTACATATGATAATGTAGAGATTGTAAATTATCTGATAGAGCAGGGTAAAGATGTCAATGAAATAACTAGAAAAAGTGGTTTTAGCTCTCTTATGGGTGCGGCATGTTATGGAAGGGTGGAAATTACAAAAATTCTTTTAACAAATGGAGCAAATCCAAGTATAAAAGATTCTAAGGGATTTACGGCCATAGATTTTGCAAGAAAAATGAATAAAAAAAGTATCCTTGAAGTCTTAGATTATGATGAAAACTCCCCTAAAAATACAGGATATGCTAGATAAGCGGCAAGTTTATTCAAAAAACTTCCCCTGCTTTGTATTGTCAAGCGGTTTTCTTTTCTCTTTTGCAAGCCACTCTTGGAGTAGTGATTCAATAACTTTACTTAAACTCATTTTATATCGACTGCGGGAGTATTTCATGGCTTCATCCCATGTTTTTTTATCAATTAACAAACTTCTTGTTACTTCGTCTTTTGGTTTCACTAAAATCCTTTTATGATGCTTGCAAAAGTTCTATAAAACTTCTATAGCTATCAACAATTTTTTGGTTTTTTGCATTTTGTATATAAAATTCAATAGCCTTTTTTCCAAGACGTGGAATTTCATTTTTTACAGCCCAGCTGCTAACTGTACCTTCTGGTACTTCAAGTACTTGTGCAAGTTGTTTTTGTGTAATATTGAGCTCTTGACAAATTTCTTTGACAACATTAGATTTGCTTTTTTTTGTTTTTGTGATTTTTTTATTTATAGGTTTAAGATGTGTTTTTTTTGTAACATTTGGCTGTTCTTGGGTATCACAATTGTTTTGTATCCATGTAAGTAGTTCAGAGGCTTTAAGAATCCAATCTCGAGAATTGAATTTTTTGATGATGTCCTGACTTAATTGTTCTGCATATTGTGTTGCTATTTCTTGATTACTAAGTTGGTATAACATAGCAAAAGCGAGTTGCACAGCCCCCTTAGAATTGTTCCCCCAGTCAAAACCGTTCGTTGATTTTTTAAATAAATCAATTCTTGGAGGAAGGTCAAGTTCTCTATACGTTACAAATTTATTGCCAAGTAGGGTTCTATGCCCCTTAAAAACATGGTTGTTCATTATTATTGCCATAGTCTATTATTCTCTTATATTTTAAATGTGTAATGGTGCTCCTCTTTCTTTTGAAACTCATCGCTTGGAGGAGTCAAAGTCATACGATAAACAACATATATAAAACTAAAAAGCAATAAAAGTACCAATAACCAAACTAACATGATAAAATTCCTTGAGTTATGATAATAATAAATCGGCAATAGGACTTTTATTTTAATACGAAAGGTATATTTCTTTGTTCAAGGTCCTCTATAAAGAGTTGAAAATATTTTTTGATGTTTTCTTTGTTTTCTCCATTTAAGGAGAGCTCCACGTTTGGTTTTTCATTAATAAAAATTGGTAAAGATGAGAGCTCTATACTCTTTGGAAGCTGCTGCATCAGGTCAATCAGAGTATTTTCACTTGTTTGTGCCAATAATGTGTATCTGTATTTTTTATGAGATTGGCTAAAGTGTTTTTTAATTACATCACTAATCATAGGATGTGACATTGATGGAAATCCTGGTGTAAAAAAGAATCTATCATCTAAAGAAAAACCTGACATATTGTTGATAGGATTTTGTAAAAGTTTTGCATTTGGTGGTAAATCTGCCATATGAATTCGGTGTGGATATGCTTCTTCGCCAAATCTTTGTATAATATCTTCTTTAAATTTTTCATGTGTAACAAGCTTTGAATTTCTAAAAATTTCAGATGCTATCTCTCTTGTTAAATCATCAGGTGTGGAACCAATTCCACCAAAAGAGAATATAACAGCATTTTCATCTTCTTTAATCATTGAATAGGTGTGCTTCATTAATGTTTCATCATCTTTAATTATAAAAGATGCAAACAATTCATGACCATATTTAGCAAGTTCATTTTTGACAAACTCAAAATGCTTATCGACGCGTCTACCATTAAGTATTTCTGTTCCTATTATTACTGCATAAAAATTCATAGCACCTCTTTTTTTTACATAATTATAGTATTATTACATAAATAATTAATAAGGACAGAAGATGTCATATATAGCAAGATTAGAAGAATTACTGACAAAAAGTGTTATTCCCGATATCAAAGATAGACTGGATGAAATTTTTGAAGAGATAGCAGGAAATAAAGAGGCATCAGAAGATGCAAAAGAAGAAATTGAAGAACTTCGTGAGTTTAAATCTGATTTGGAAGATCTTGTAGAAGATATTGCAAATGGTGATATTGATGATGAAGAAGCAAAAGAGTTGGTAAACGATATATTAGCTGCACAAAAAGGTGAGGCGGAAGAAGATTTTGGCTTTGTTGAAGAAGATATAGCAGAAGGAAAAAAAGTATGAGAATAATTCTTTTAGGCGCACCTGGTGCAGGTAAAGGTACACAGGCTCAATTTTTAACAAAAAAATATAATATTCCTCAAATTTCTACAGGAGATATGTTACGCGCTGCTATAAAAGCAGGTACAGAAATGGGGAAAATGGCAAAAGCAGCTATGGATGCCGGTCAGCTGGTTACAGATGAAATTATTATTGGTCTTGTTAAAGATAGAATTGCACAAGATGATTGTAAAAATGGGTATCTTTTAGATGGTTTTCCTCGTACACTCCCTCAAGCAGATGCTGTAACTAATGCAGGTATTGCAATAGATGCCGTTATTGAAATAGATGTAGCAGATGAAGAAATTGTAAAACGAATGTCTGGACGTCGTGTACACTTGGCAAGTGGTAGAACATATCATATGATTTATAATCCGCCAAAAGTAGATGGTAAAGATGATGAAACAGGCGAAGCATTAGTACAAAGAGATGATGATAAAGAAAATGTTGTTCTTGATCGTTTAAAAGTGTATCATGAACAAACAGAACCATTAATAGGTTATTATAAAGATTTGGCAGAAAAAAATTCTAGTCTTACTTATATTAGGGTTGATGGAACTGAAGACATTGCTGATGTTGAAAAAGCAATTGTTTTACAATTAGGCGAGTAATCGCCTTTTATTGTTTTGGTCGATAGACTCGAATATTTTTACAGCCTTTTGCATCACGGAGATATTGTGCATGCAACTGGCTCATAATACCTTTGTCGCAGTAGAGTAGATATTCTTTATCTTGCGGCAGTTTGTCAAACTCAGTTTTTAGTTTATGAAAAGGTATTTTGATACTTTTACATGTAGTTTCTATACATGCATCTTCCGGACGAATATCAATTACAACAAATTCCTGCTCATTTAAATCATTAACGACTTCTATAGGAGCTAAGTTTGTGATGTCATCTACAATTTCATCAATACCTAGATGCTGTGCTGTAGATACTGCTTTATCTAATACAGTATAGTCAAATTTTTGTGCTATTTTTTCCATGCGTTTAAATGAACCGTGTATAATAGGATTTTGTGAGATTACACCGCAGTATTCAGGCATGTTTTCTGCAAAGTGACGTGTCCCTATCTCATTGGCAATAGAAATAATTTCAGGTTTATTCATAGTTGAAAGCGGACGTAAAATAAGTTTATGGCTCACCTGATCAATTAAGGCAAGGTTACGCAGGGTTTGACTTGAAACCTGAGCAACACTTTCTCCTGTTACCAGAGCATCTATTTCCATCTCATCAGCCACTTTTTCTGCTGCAATGAGCATAAGGCGTTTGAGTGTTACACCCATATATGTAGGTGGAGTTGAACGAAATATTTCCTCAATTACACTATCAAAAGGGACAGAAATAAACTGAACTTTATGCGAAGAACCAAATTTATTCCAAAGGTAGAGTGCAACTTGTTTAACACCTATTTCATGTGCCATACCACCAAGATTAAAGAAGATAAAATGTGTTTTTATTCCTCTTTTCATAGTCAGATAAGATGCAACAGTGGAGTCAAAACCTCCAGACATTAGTGAAAGAATATCTCCTTGTGTACCTATAGGAAATCCACTAAGACCTTTGTATTTTGTTGTAATAAGATTAAGTTGATTTTGAATCAGTTCCATTTGCACGGTAACATCTGGGTTTTTTAAAGAAACACCTTTTGCTTGAGAATTTGCAAGTAAATGCCCTCCGACTGTTCTTTCAATATCTATAGAGCTAAAAGGGTGCTTCCCTGTACGTTTTACCCTAACAACAAAGGTCTTATCTTTCAACAAATCAGCTGTAAGTTCACGAACTTTTTGCTT
Source organism: Sulfurimonas sp. (assembly GCA_027013185.1). Lineage (GTDB taxonomy): Bacteria > Campylobacterota > Campylobacteria > Campylobacterales > Sulfurimonadaceae > Sulfurimonas. The sequence goes on along the minus strand of JALUXS010000092.1, from coordinate 9,556 downwards.
GATTTTGTCAAGTGTATCCATATCATCAAATTGTAGTACTTCTAGAATCTGTTCTATTCCCGGTGTATCTAAAAGTCTCTGTCTTACTTCTGGGAGCACATTTTTTGGTGTTAAAACTTCAATTTTATCAGAAAACTTTTTCACTGCTACTTGCGAATCAATACGTTGTAAAATGCTAAGAAGATTGTTGTAAAGTTGTCCAACCATCTGACGTTTTGCAGATGGACCTTTTATCATAATTTCTGGAAAAAGTTTTAATATGAATTTTTGCATTATGAGAGCCTCGTAAGTTGTAAATAAATAAAGTTTTCCATCTCAGAGACTATATCTTCAATACTTCTTTCTCCTGAGATTGTATGTAAAATCTCTTTTTGTGTGTAAAAGTTTCTAATCTCTTGCAAAGGTTCTGTGTAAACTTTCATACGATTATTGAAAACTGCATCATTGTCATCTTCCCCTCGAGCACGTCCAAGAACTCTTTGTCTTGCTGTTTCTTCACTGACTTTGACTTCTATAACAGAGACAAGCTCTATATCTGTATGTGTTTGAAGGTATGTATCAAGTTCCATCATCTGCTCAATACTTCTTGGATACCCATCAATTACAATTACGTGAGTTTTAGATGATTTAATAGCATTGACAATAGTTTTTATAACTATTTTTATAGGGACAATTTCTCCCTTTGAAATATATTTATTTATCTCCTGTCCTCTATCACTGCCGCTTGCAACTTCGTCTCGTAGCATATCACCGGTAGAGTAGTGGCTTATATCTTTATTGTTTTGTGCTATAAGTTCTGCATCTGTAGTTTTACCGGAGCCTGGAGCTCCAATAATTAAAAAGAGTTTTTTCATAAGTGAATCCTTAAGGGATTATTTTGTTTGTTCACGAAGTCTTATATGTAGGTCACGAAGTTGTGTATTGTCCACTTGACTTGGTGCTTTTGTCAGCATACAAGCAGCTCTTTGTGTTTTAGGGAAAGCAATAACATCTCGTATACTTGCTTTTTTTGCTATAAGCATAATAAGTCTGTCGAATCCTATAGCGAAACCACCATGTGGAGGCGCACCAAATTTCAATGCATCTAACAAGAATCCAAATTTTTCTTGTGCTTCTTCTTCCTCAATACCAAGAAGTTTAAATACCTCTTCTTGAATTGCTTCTTTATGAATACGAATAGAACCGCCACCAAGTTCTGTACCGTTAAGAACGATGTCATAAGCAATAGATTCTATGTCTTCAACATTGTCTTTGTCTAAACTTTTTGGCATAGTAAAAGGGTGATGTAGAGCTTTTACTTGTCCATCTTCAACTTCAAACATTGGAAAATCAACAACCCATACAAATTCAAAGGCATTTTCATCGATAAGGTTCATTTTTTCATGTTCAGCGATGAAGTTTCTAAATCTTCCCATATAATCCCAAACAATTTTTTTCTCACCCGCACCAAAGAAAACAACATCACCAACTTCAAGCTCAGTCCTTTCTATGATAAGTGCAATATCTTCTTCGCTGAAGAATTTAGTAAGAGGACCTTTAAGTCCGTCTTCTTTCATTTGAAAATAGCCTAAACCATGTGCACCGAATTTACGTACGTACTCCTCAAATGATTTCATCTCACGTTTTGAAAAAATTAAATCTGCACCGGGCACTTTTAGTGCCTTAATGCGGTTGGTATGAGGTGCTTTTGCAATATTTGTGAATATTTCATTATCGCATCGTGCAAAAATATCAATAACATCAACCATTTTAAGGTCATATCGAAGATCTGGTTTATCAGAACCATATAATTCCATCGCTGTGGAATGTGTCATACGATTAAATGGAGGTTTAATATCTACATCACATGCTTTAAACATTGCAGTGAGTAAATCTTCAGCCACTTTTATAACATCTTCTTGGTTACAAAAACTCATCTCAACATCTATTTGTGTAAACTCAGGCTGTCTGTCAGCTCTTAAATCTTCATCACGGAAACATTTAGCTATTTGAAAGTATCTGTCAAAGCCACCAACCATTAAAAGCTGTTTGAAAAGTTGTGGGGACTGAGGCAGTGCATAAAACTCGCCGTTATGAACACGAGAAGGAACTAAATAATCTCTTGCACCTTCTGGAGTTGATTTTGTAAGAATTGGTGTTTCAACTTCTAAAAAACCATTTTCATCAAGAATATTTCTAGCTGCGATTGCTGCTTTAGAACGAAGACGAAATACCTCAAACATATCAGGGTCACGAAGTTCCAGATAACGGTATTTTAATCTTGTCTCTTCACCGACATTTTTATCTCCTATGACAAAAGGGACAGGTGCAGATTTGTTTTCAATAATAAGCTCATTCACTACTATCTCAATAGCACCGGTTTTTAAACGAGGATTTGTTAAATCTTCTCCGCGAAGACGCACTTTTCCTTTTGCAATTAAAACATATTCATCACGAACATTATTTGCTATTGCGTGTGCTTCTTTGGAATCTTCCGGGTCACAAGTAAGCTGAATAAGCCCTGTCTTGTCACGTAAATCTATAAAAATAATTCCACCATGGTCACGATAATTATTCGCCCAACCGGTTAAAACAACATCTTCTCCAACATTTATTTCATTTAAATCTGTACAGTAATGAGTTCTCAAAATAAAGAGTCCTATATAAATAATTTTCGCGATTATACCTAAATATAGTATAATTGACAAAATAATTGTACAAAAGAGCAGGTGTGGGAAAAAAAATAATGAAAAAAATCGGTATTGTTTTGCGACCGTCGACTCCAGAATTACGAGAAAGCTATTTTAAACTTGAAAAAATTTTTAAAAAATATGATTTAAAAACCATTTTAGATAGTAGAAGTGCTGCTATGATTGGTATTATGGGGATGGAATTTGAAATTTTGTGTGAAAATTCTGATGCACTTGTGACATTAGGAGGAGATGGAACGCTTATTTCGACAGTAAGACGCTCTTTTAAGTATGATATACCTATTTTTGGTATATATGCCGGTAATTTAGGCTTTTTAGCTGATATAAATTTGGATGAATTAGATAGTTTTGTAGCAAAGTTGGTAGCAGGAGATTATCGTGTTGATGAACGTTCAATACTTGAGGCTGAGTTTATACAAAATGAAAAAAAAGTAACACTTTATGCTTTTAATGACATAGTTATAACACGTCCTTCTGTTTCAAATATGATACATGTAGAAACACTTGTAGATTCAAAAGCATTTAATACTTACTATGGTGACGGTGTTATTGTCTCCACTCCGACGGGTTCAACGGCATATAATCTTTCTGCCGGCGGACCGGTACTTTTTCCTTTGACAAATGTATTTGCATTGACTCCTATATGCCCGCACTCTTTGACACAAAGACCTGTAGTTCTTCCCGGAGAATTTTCTATAGAGATGAAAACACCAAAAGAACGGGCTCTTGTCATTATTGATGGGCAAGATAAACTTGAACTTGAAGTGGGAGAAAGCATTCACATTCAGCTTGCAAGAAAAAAGGTAAAACTTATACATAGAGAAGAGTTTAATTATTTTGATGTTTTAAAAAAGAAGTTAAATTGGGGAGAATGATTTCTGTATTTTTACTAATATTTTTCAGTATTCCTCTATTTGCCATTCAGAGTCATGCTGTAATTTTACAATATCATAGGTTTGATGAGTTTAAATATCCATCAACAAATATTAGTACTAAGCTTTTTGAAAAACAGATAAAATATTTGTTGCAAAATAACTATAATGTATGGCCTTTGTCAAAAGTTGTAAAATATTTATTACAAAATAAAAAAGTTCCTGAACATACAATTTGTCTAACTATGGATGACGCTTATCAGAGTGTTTATATGAAAGCTTATCCAATATTGAAAAAATATAAGCTCCCTTTTACTATATTTATCAACTCCTTACCTGTTATTCACAAGTCAAAAAATTATATGAGCTGGAAAGAGATGCGTGAAATGGCAAAAAATGGTGCAGAATTTGCCAATCATACGTATTCGCATCCCTACCTTGTTCGAGAATCAAATAAACCTTCGCAAAATTATGAAAAAGAGATAGAAAAATGTGAAATAAAAATAGAAAAGGAGTTGGGTTCTGATGTTTGCACAGCACATAAAATGCTTGCATATCCATTTGGAGAATACGATGCAAAATTAATTAAAATAGTAAAAGAACTAGGCTATATAGGTATAGCACAAAACTCTGCTCCAATCTCAAAAGAGAGTGATTTTATGGCTTTAACAAGATTTCCAATGTCTGGAGGCTTTGGTAAGATGGATGAGTTTATATTGAAAATAAATACTCTTCCTTTACCAATAAAATCAGTTAGAAGTGAAAATACAATTGTAGATAAAAATAATAACCCACCACTTCTACATGTAAGACTTTTACAACCACTAAAAACTTTACAATGCTTCACATCTGATGGAAAAAAAATAGATATGAAATGGCTAAGTGATACAGAAGTGCAAATTCATGCACTTCAACCTTTAAAATATCCACGAAATCATTATACATGTACTGCTTATGTAAAAAAAGGTGTATGGTACTGGTACAGTCATCTGTGGGTTATTTTAAAATAAACTACTCCGAAAATGCAGCACTCATATATCCAACTACTTGAGATTTATCGCCACTTGCATCAGCACTTGTTCTGTAATCGAGTAATGTTGATTCAAGGCCATTTTCTTTTGCTGCAATAAGCATCGCTTCAATGCCGATTTTCCCGCAGGCGTCACAGCCTTCATGCAGTTCAGATAGATTAAGGTTGGATACGGCATCAAGACAAACACTATCTAGCTGTTTTGCTTCTTCAATATTATAATAATGGCTTAAATCAGTACTGATGACGACAACAGTATCTTCATCTTTTAAAAGATAGTTGATTACTTTTACCAAGTTTTTCGGATCTTCATTGCTGTAAACAAGTTCAATAACAGATGCATCGGGTAGATAGTTTTTAACAAACGGCATCTGAACTTCCGTAGAATGCTCTGAGTGTGCATCCGCTTGAAAGTGCAAACCGAATTTTTTTATAAGTTCATTTACCAGTTTCGTATTTATAGGCAAATTCCCCATCGGTGTTTCAAAAGTGTCAAATTCTGAAACACTTGTGCCATTAAGATAAATATGATGACTCGGACCAATTACAACAACACATTTTGCATTCGAGTTTTTAAGCAATCTGAACGCTATATTTGCCGTAAATGCAGAATATATATACCCCGCATGAGGCACAATAATAGCTCTGGGTTTTAAATTTAATATTGATTTTTCTTTTATAGAATCATCTATAATATTATTGTAATGATTGAACATTGTTTCTATTTCTTCTTTGCTTGCAGGGTAAAATTGTCCTGCAACCGCATCTTTTCTTATAGTCACTTCCATACTCCTTCTATCGTTCTCTTACATTTTGGACAGTGTCCATCAATAAGAGAATTTTTCGTAATTGAATAACCGGTTCTATCTATTAGTAACGTTCCACAATCCGGACAATAGGTGTCGCCATGAACAGGAACATTTCCCATATACACATATAATAAACCTGCTTTTTTTGCTATATCACTGGCACGTTGGAGTGTTTGTAATTTTGTAGATTCATGGTCCTGCATTTTATAATCAGGGTGAAAAGCACTCAAATGCCATGGTACATGTACGCCAAGATCATTGGCTATAAAGGCTGCCATTGCTTTCAAATCTTTGTCACTATCGTTGTCTCCCTCAATAAGTAAGGTAGTCACCTCTACCCAAATGCCTTCCTTAACCATACTACGAAGGGTCTCTTTTACTGCTTCAAGTCCGCCTTTTAAAACTTTTTTATAATAAGCATCATCCCAGCTCTTTAAATCAACATTTGCAGCATCAAGCCATGAAGCCATATCTTTGACAACTTCAGGTGTTTCAAACCCGTTCGTGACAAAAATATTTTTTAGGCCTTTTTCTCTTGCTAGAACGCCAATATCTTTGGCATAGGGATAAAATATAGTTGGCTCATTATAAGTATAGGCGATGGAAGATGCTCCATTTTCTAAAGCAAACCCAACCATTTTCTCGGGTGAGATATAAACACTTTCATCTACAATATGCTCTTGAGAAATTTGCCAGTTTTGACAAAATGGGCATTTGAAATTACAGCCAACTGTTCCAAAAGAAAGGGCAGTTGTACCTGGTAAAAGATGGTAGAGAGGCTTTTTTTCAACAGGGTCAATATTGAGTGTACTTGGATGTCCATAAACTAGTGTCTTTAGCTCTCCATTTTCATTTTTATTAACCCCACACACACCGACTTGACCCTTTTTCATTTGACAATAGTGTTGGCATAATAAACATTTAATTTTTTCTTTTTGTGGTATTGTTTCATAGTAATTCATTTTAGTCTCCATGAGTTAACTATATTGATGATAGTAGACTCAACCAAAGATAATTCTAGCCAAAAATTAAAAAAAAGTCAAATATTTTAAATTTAATTTAAGGTAATGCTTTAAAAATGGGGGTTTTTATACCAGCTGCAAATATGGCAATTTCATCGAGTACGATTAATTTCTCATTATTGTCAATTTGATAGGATAGTGGTACATGCATGCTATTTCTACATAATCATTTAGTTTTTTATCAGTTCTATTAAGGGCGAATCTTGGTCAATAAACTTTCCTTTTATTATTTAATATTTAAAATATAAGAACTTTCATAAACTACCATGCCAACGGGAGATTTTATATGGTATGTTTCATAGCTCATATAACCTTTTTCTTGAAAGTATGCATAATTGTCTGTTTCATTTTCCAAGGAATATTTAGAATCATTTTTACGTTTTTTGTATAAATCTAAGACTAAGTTTGATTCTGCTTCAATATATTGCTTTAATGTAATAAATAATTGTTTTTCTTTTTTGAAATAAACAAAAGTACAATTTACAACGCGATTATTATTGTAGATTGTTACGTCGCATATTTGAGTTTTACTGTTTTTAATTTTAGAATTCGCCCCTGTAGTGTTTGTAGTCCAGTGTGCAGACCAGTTTTTTGTAAAAAAGCTCCCCAATTTATTAAAAACAAGTTCTTTTGTTTGTTTTGTTGATGGTAATCCAAGTACTTCAACAACTCTTGTAACTACTTTTTTTTGTTCTTTTGATATTGAACTGACAGAATCTAATGCAAATAAATTATGCATCAAAAGCACTATTAAAATTAATTTTTTCATGAAAAAACTCCCAACCTTACTAATTTCGTTTATTAACAAGTATATCTAAACTTTTTTAAATAAGTTTATGAATTATTATGATTTGTGTATTTTCTTTAGCTGTAAACTTGAGCTTATCATCGTATATTAAATCGCCATCTTTTACTGTTTGAGTATTGAGTAGTCCTGAACCACGTACTATATAAGCCATAATTGGTACATTTATAGATATACTTTCATCTGCTAAAATAACCCCTGTATCAATAAGTGTATGACTATTAAAGGTCTCTTCCTGGTTTTTTTCACCACCGTAAACACGTGCTAATCTGCCATTCTTAGGAAAATACAGTTTATACCCTGCACTTTGTTTTGGCATCTCCGGTAATACCCAAATCTGTATCATTCTGTTCTCAGTATTATCTGGATTTATTTCATTGTGAGCAAATCCTTCTCCCCCAGCACGTTGTACTTGAACCTGATGTGAATCCATAAGCTTTCCATGTTCTAACGAACCTTCATGCATAATACGACCTTCAACCATGACTGAAATTACATCAATTTCTTTATGATTGTGAAGTCCTGTTTCACCTTTTGGTAAAAATTTTGCATCTGCTAAATAAACAAAATTACCTATGCCATCCCATGTATCTTTTAACTTAGAAACACCGAATAATCGTTTATCCGTAACAAGGCGATATTCTCGAAGTCCCGCAAATCCACCACGTTTTAAATCATCCCTATGCAAAATTTTCATGATTACATCCTTATACTGCGTCTTAAAGTATTGTATCTAAAATTTCATTTCTGTCAATATTTGATTTTACACATAACGGCAATCGTGAGCAATAATTTTATCGCTAGAAAAAATTATTGGTCTCCTCGTTTTTGTTATGTATGTGCTTGAAGTGGAAATCTTTCAGGGTGTTCTATCATTTCTAAACTCAAATCCACATCTAAATTTTCCCAATAAAGATGACCTTCCCCAAAACTTTCAACTTTTGTTATATCATTAATAGTTTTATCTTTAAACCAAGGGAACTGTTCATAAGGCAAGAATAGTTCTTTGTCTCCTGCTAATATCCATAATCCATGATTTGATATATTTGTTACTTCAGCTTCCAAAATGTTCCTCCCATGCTTTAATAAAATCTTCATAATGTTCTTCAATGATTTTTTCAACTTCATTGAGCTCTTTACGAGAAAGCTTATAGTTTTTTGCTAATTCAATTTGAGGATCTAGCCAAAATTTTGCTTCACCATGTTGGCACTGTATATGAATATGCTGTCTTAGTTCTTCTCTTGAAAAGAAGAAAAAGCGATAGCCTTTAATTTTTAAAATTGTTGGCATTTTATAGTCCTAAAATTTATATAAAAGTATTTTAACATAATTTCAAGATCTTAGATTTTATGGAAGTCATTATTTTATACATAACGGCTGAATATAGCCAATAAGTTCCCGTTAGGGTACTTATTGGCTACTCTGTCTTGTTATCTGTAATATTTATGTTTATATTATAGTTTATTTGAAGGAGTAATTATAGCAAAGAACAACCCCGTAAATGATATTATAGATGCTAATAACATTAAATAAAACATTAAGCCATCTGAATAATCATCGGCATAAATTTTTGTTGGTTTTTTGGGATTCATTAAAATATTAATAGTCATTCCTTTGGTATATTTTTCTATATTATTCTTGACAAAAACCTTTACTGGTCGGCACTCTCCATCTTCTAAAATTAATTGTGAATTTAAACTTTGTTCTTGAAAGGAATACTTAACTATAATATTAGGACAATATGTTATTCCTTTTGATCGAATTACTTTGCTTATTGAAGATGAAACAATTACACCACTTGAATCAATCCAAGTTTTCCTTTCATCCATTTTTTTATAATGTCCATAAACACCTCCTATCACACTGACAATAAATATTAAGGTAAATGCTAAGATTACAAATAATTTAAATAAAATGTTCCTGAGTGTTTTCATATTTCTCCTGATAACGGGAGCGCGGGTGAGTGACAACTTCATTTGAAAGTTTTTGGTTTCCGATGGAGTTGTTCGCTCCTCCCACTTGTTGCCTGGCGCTGTAGCGCCGGGGAACTAGCGGGTGTTAAGCCCGCGCCCCCGTTGCCTTGGTAAGCGAAGCGTCCGAGGCAACTATTTATTCAAACACATTTTACACAAATCAACTCTAAAAAGCAACATTAACAAACAAACTATTTGTGTGTTAATTATTAAAAATATGACAATTTGTCAAATAAAGAATTCTTTTTTGAAAAAAGTAATATCATTCTTAAATATTTAGTGTGTATGAATACTACAAGGCAAAAAAATGATAGAAAGATTTTATTTAAAAGATTACCTTAGTTTTAAAGAGAG
>JALUXS010000091.1 GCA_027013185.1 Sulfurimonas sp. | reverse complement strand
TATCACTTGTTACAATGTGGGGAGAAAGTTTTTTAAGGCATATTAGAACCTCATTTCGTATCGAGAGCTTATTTTCAATATATAAAATTTTTAAATCTGCATACTCTCTTACGTTTTTGAGAAGATTCATACTTTAATTCCTTAATATTATAATTGATTATATATCATAAAACATTGATTTGAAATTAAAGTATGTAAAATTACAACTAATTATACGTGATAATTCGGTGCCTCTTGTGTAATGAGAACATCATGGACATGTGATTCTTTGAGTCCTGCAGATGTAATTTCTACAAATTCTGCTTTATCCCAGAATGCTTCTATGCTTTCACTTCCGCAATATCCCATAGATGAACGAAGTCCACCCATCATTTGATGGACTATTCCTGCAATCGAACCTCTAAAGGGAACACGACCTTCGATACCTTCTGGCACAAGTTTATCAGAAGCTGTTCCTTCTTGGAAGTATCTGTCAGTTGAACCTTTTTGCATGGCACCAATTGATCCCATACCTCGGTATGATTTATACTGGCGTCCTTGAAACATTATTGTTTCTCCCGGAGATTCTTCCGTACCAGCTAACAGTGAACCTGCCATAATACAGCTTGCACCGACAGCAAGAGCTTTTGCGATATCTCCTGAATATTTTATACCACCATCTGCAATAACAGGTACACCATGCGGACGGGCAGCTTGGGCACACTCATCAATTGCAGAAATTTGAGGAACACCAACACCCGCGACTATACGAGTCGTACAAATTGAACCGGGTCCTATGCCAACTTTTACTGCATCTGCACCTGCTTCAATAAGCGATAATACAGCCTCTTTTGTTGCAATGTTTCCTGCAATGATATCCACTTCTAAAGACTCTTTAATTGCTTTGACTGTGTCCAAAATTCCTTTTGAATGTCCATGTGCAGAATCAAGAACAAGCACATCAGCCCCCGCATCAACGAGTGCTTTTGCTCTGTCCATTTGTCCAACACCGATGGCTGCCCCTACAATAAGACGGCCAAAAGCATCTTTATTTGAATTTGGATATTCTATACGCTTTTTGATATCTTTAATCGTAACTAGCCCTTTTAAAAAGCCTTCATCATCAATAATAGGTAATTTTTCTATTTTATTTTTATGCATAATATCACCAGCTTCATCAAGAGAGATACCTTTCTTTGCTGTAATAAGTGGCATTTTTGTCATCACTTCATCTGCTCTTTTTTGCATATTTTTCTCAAATCGCATATCACGATTTGTTAAAATACCAAGCAGTTTATCATGTTCATTTATAACGGGAACACCAGAGATTTTAAATTCACTCATAAGGGTTTCTGCATCTGCTAAAGTTGCATCAGGATGAACATAAATTGGGTCTATGATGATACCGCTTTCAGATTTCTTTACTTTTTTTACTTGTTTACACTGTGTTTCAATATCCATATTTTTATGAATAATACCAATGCCTCCAAGTCTAGCCATTGCAATAGCTGCACGGTATTCTGTTACGGTATCCATAGCAGCAGAAACCATAGGAATTTTAAGGCTGATATTGCGAGTCAGCTTTGTTTCAAGAGAGACCTCTTTTGGGAGTACTTCCGAATATTGTGGTACTAAAAGTACATCTTCAAATGTCAGTGCGCGTTTACGAATTCTCATGGGTATCCTTTTATAGTGTAATAGAAGTTAAAATTTTTGCATTGTACCTTTTTCCTTGTTAAAAAGAGGTAAAATCAAGAAACATAAATTGTGAAAGTAAGATTATAATAACAACTAGCGTAAATGGAAAAAAGTGGCTTTTAAATACCCATGGATTAATACCAAAAAGTTTTTGATTTATTCCACGAAAACCAAGCCATAAGCCTAAAAATGCTTTTATACTAAGTACTATTTGAAAACTTGAAAACCCATTAGGTCCAATTTTTCCAAATATTTGACTAAATAAAAAAAGGCCACTTGCAACAGCAACCATTAATGCATAAGGAACAACTTTTCGTACATGCATCATAATGGCTTCACGGGCTTTTTTATATTCATTTTCATTAAGAGACTGTTGCATCTTAGATAAAAATAAAATATCGACAAATAAAAAGCCACCATAAATGAAAACAGAGTAAATGTGAATTGTATGAATGAATGTATAAAGCATAAGTTACCTTTTTTTTATTTCTTTTTTCTAAAAAGATGATAGTTTTCAGTTTCTAGCATATCTTCAACATATCCGATGATACATTTTGCACAATCTGTCCAAATTCCTGAGGGTAATCTCACTTCAAGTTTTTTCTTTTCACGAAGTTTGATGATTTTTTTAGGAGATAATAATTTTGTAATAGGAGTAAAATCAACATCTGTTAAATCTATATCATCTTTGTAAAAAATAGTTTGTTTTTTGAAGTTTCCCCAGCCAGGTATACCATCTTCTGTGTAAGGCACTTCATGACCATTTTTAAACTTCACCATCATTTTATAGTGGGAATCTTCAAAAACCTGCGAAACTTTTCCTCTCCCAAAGACAAGACCATAAAGCTTGTCTTTTTCTTTTACATTATCAAAATACGCCATAATTCACTCCTTTTTCTAAGCTTAATGAACCATCAAAAAGAGTCTGCTCATCATAAGGTTTTGCAATGAGTTGCAGTCCTACTGGCAGTCCATCTTTGTTTTTCATGACAGGTAGTGAAAGGGCAGGAAGACCAGCCAAATTGACTGAAATTGTATAAATGTCACTTAAGTACATCTGCATTGGGTTTGCTAGTTCTCCAAATTTAGGTGCGACACTTGGTGCAACAGGGGAGAGAATTAAATCCACATCATTGAAAATTTTTGCATATTCTTCTTTGATGATGTGACGGGTTTTTTGTGCTTTAACATAGTATGCTTCATAATATCCACTGCTTAAAACAAAGTTTCCAAGTAAAATACGACGTTTGACTTCATCTCCAAAACCTTCACTTCTTGTGTTAATGTATGTTTCTTCAAGATTTTTGCCATCAACACGATTTCCATAGCGAATGCCATCATATCTTGCTAAGTTTGTTGTTGCTTCTGCTGTTGCAGTTATATAGTATGCAGAAATGTCATATTTAGCATCCATCATCTCTTTTTCTATTATAGTATGTCCTGCGGATTCTAGTGCTTCTATCGCTTTTGCGTAAGCATCTTTAATGTCTTGACTAGCGTTTTCAATGTATTTTGGCAAAACAGCAATCTTTAATTTTCTTGTTGCATTGAGGTTTGGCACTACCTTGTCATCCATCATCGCATTTGTAGAGTCTTTTGTATCGCTTCCGCTGATAATGTCATAAAGAATGGCAGCATCTTCGACATTTTGTGTCATAGGACCAATTTGGTCAAGACTTGAAGCGTATGCTCCTAAACCATAACGACTAACGCGTCCGTATGTTGGTTTCATCCCTACAATTCCACAATATGCTGCTGGCTGGCGAATAGAACCACCAGTGTCAGATCCAAGTGCGGCAATAGCAAGACCGGCGCCAACAGCTGCAGCTGAACCACCAGAACTTCCGCCAGGCACATGCTCGGCATTTACAGGGTTTTGCGTTTTTCCATAGTAACTTGATTCTGTTGTAGAACCCATAGCAAATTCATCCATATTTGTTCTACCAAATGGACTAAGTCCAGAGCTTTTGAGTTTTTCAATAACAGTTGCATTATAAGGAGCGATGTAGCCTTGAAGGATTTTTGAACCTGATGTTACAGACCAGTCTTTAACTTGAATATTGTCTTTTATCGCAATTGGAACGCCGTCACCGACATTCATAACATCAATATAAGCATTTAAGGACTTGTTCTCTTCTATTTTTGTTTGTAATTCTTTTTTAAATTTATTTAATTCTTCTTTGCTTAAAGAAAGAGCTTCTTTTAATGTAATCACTCAATATTCCTTTTTAAATTTTTTAACAGCTACAATAGCTATACCAATGATAATTATTATAATAGCAACAGTTGTTATAATAATCTCTGGTGTAACTGCTTTGTGAAAATCAATCATTTACTACACTTTGACATCTCTCACAAAGACAATCTTCTGCCTTCGCCTGAAATTTCCAGCATCTAGGACATTTGGATTGGCTTGCTTTTGCTATAGAGAATGTATCGTCATTTACTGTAAAACTTGCAAGAATCTCTTCTTCTGGCTTATCTTCAAGTATTCCTGAAACAACAAACCAATCTTCGGCATCTACTCTATTCATACACAATGTTGTTTTGGACTCTGTATAAATGACAAGCTCAAGCGTATTTTTAATGATTTTTTCTTTTTTAAGTTTATCTACTTCTGTACCAAAACCTTCACGGACTTTGACCATATACTCTGCATCAAAAGGGACGCTACCTGTTTGAATTTTTGTGTATGCCATATCAAAAATATCTTGGGCATCACCTTTTATAATAGCCGGAGCATTTTCTACAATTTCATCAGCCGTATAGGTAATAATAGGAGCCATAAGAAGTAAAAGTGTTTTGCTAATTATTGCCATAGCACTTTGACTTGATCTTCTTCTTTGACTCTCTTTTGCATTACAATAAAGATTGTCTTTTGTCATATCAATATACATTCCGCTGAGTTCATTGACTATAAAGTTGTTAAGAGTACTCATACCATTTACAAAATTGTATTCACTAAATTGTTTATGCACTTCATCAAGTGTATTTTGTGCTACATGTAGAATCCATTTGTCTAAATTTCCCATCTCTTTATAGGGTGTTAACTCTTGCAAATCATTGATATTTGCAAGCATAATTCTAAAAGTATTTCTTAATTTTCTATAGTTTTCAGCAGTCTGTTTTAAAATACCTTGAGAAATTTTCAAATCGCCCTGATAATCAGAAGATGCAACCCATAAGCGCAAAATCTCACTTCCATACTCTTTTAAAACTTTTTCTGGTGCGACGACATTGCCACGAGATTTGGACATTTTTTCGCCTTTCTCATCTACAGTAAAACCATGCGTTAAGACACCTTTATAAGGTGCTTTGTGTGCAACGGCTGAAGATAAAAAGAGTGAAGACTGAAACCAGCCACGGTGCTGATCTGAACCTTCTACATATAAATCAGCAGGGTATTCTCCCGCATCATAATTACGAGATTTTAAAACTGAATTGAAGGTTGAACCACTGTCAAACCATACATCAAGAATATCATTGACTTTTTCAAGCTCTTCTGGCTTGTAACCGCTTCCCGGGTAAAGAAGTTGTGCAATATCCATAGAGTACCATGCATCACTTCCCTGCATTTCAAATATCATTGCTGTAAAGTTTAAGACTTTTTCATCTAAAAGTACTTCGCCTGTAGCTTTGACTCTAAAAAATGCAATAGGCACGCCCCAGTCACGCTGACGAGAAATACACCAATCAGGACGGTTGGCAACCATAGAATTAAGACGGTTACGTCCTGTTTCAGGAATGAATTTTGTTTTTTCTATTTCACCAAGTGCGATTTCACGAAGAGTACTGGCTGCACCATCAGGTACATCGTCAACAGAGATAAACCATTGTTTTGTAGCACGATAAATAAGAGGTGTATGGCTTCTCCAACAGTGTGGATAGGAGTGCATAAATTTACTTACATGTAAAACACTTTCTCCCATAAGTTCTATAATATCCTCATTTGATTTAAATATATGACGGCCTACAAAATCTTGGGCATTAGGGATTAAATCATCTCGTACAAGTGTTGCATCAAAACAACCTGTCTCATCAACAGGCATAATAACATCAAGATTGTATTTGAGTCCTACACGATAATCATCTTCTCCATGTCCAGGAGCTGTATGGACACAACCTGTACCATTGTCAATTAAAACATGCTCGCCTAAAACTAGACGAGAAGGTCTATTGTTAAGCGGGTTGATAGCCGTAAGATTTTCAAGATCTTTAGCTTGAAAAGTTTTTGCAATTGTTCCATGTACTATATCAGTTTCAACTAGAACATTAAGAAGTTTTTTTGCAACAATATAGCCATCAGTTGTAAGAACATACTCTTCCTCAGGATTTAAAGAAATTCCGGTATTTGCAGGAATGGTCCATGGTGTTGTTGTCCAGATAACCGGTGCTGCTTTTTCACCTTGTGCAATTCCAAGTTGCTTTTTAGCTGCATCATTGAGTTCAAATGCGATATAAATAGAATAATCTTCTTTATCTTCATATTCGACTTCTGCTTCAGCTAGTGCAGTTCGCTCTGCCCATGACCAAAAAACAGGTTTGCTTCTCTCAATTAAAAGTCCTTTTTTCGCAACATCACACAGCGTTCTAAAAATATTTGCTTCAAATTTATAGTCCATTGTGACATACGGTTTTTCCCAGTCAGCAATAATTCCAAGTTGTTTAAATTCACTTCTTTGTATATCTACAAATTTAGCAGCATGTTCACGGCATAGTTTTCTAATTTGAGCAGTTTCAAGCTGTTCTTTTTTTTGTTTTCCACCAAGTTTTTTTTCAACTTGTTGTTCAATTGGCAGTCCATGACAATCCCATCCTGGAGTGAAACGTACAGATTTTCCGTTAAAATAATTATGTTTAATGATAATATCTTTGAGGACTTTGTTCAGTGCATGCCCAATGTGTATATGACCGTTTGCATACGGAGGGCCGTCATGCAGTGTAAAACTCTGTGCATCTTTGCGTTTTGCTTTCATTTTTTCATAAACATTTTTTTCATCCCAAGTAGCATAACGCTTTGGTTCATTGTTTATTAAATTGCCTCTCATGGCAAACGAAGTTGTTGGTAAAAGTAGTGTGTCTTTGTAGTCCATCTGTACCCCAAAATATTATTATAAAGTTTTGCATTATACCTTTAATGTGTTTAAAAGCTGATAAAAGTGCTATAATAAGCGAAATAAAATTCTTCAAATAAGGCTACATGTAGAATGAAAACACATATTATATTTATAGGTAATAAATTTATTTATAATAGATCTTTAAAAGAGTATATTTTACGAAATATAGAAAAAAACAGTGGCGTTATAGATGTTGTGACCTCCTTTAAAGAGAGTGACAATTCATTTTTTCTCTCTTTAGAAGAAGAGTTAAATGCATCTAATAGATTGATTATAATTACATGTAAACAAAATTTTGCTACTGTTGGAAAAATTATTTGTACTGCAACAAGTGATAACCAAATTTTAAAAGAAGGATTGCTGATACCCCAAAAAGCTGCACTTTTTGAAGAACGTTCGTATCTTTTAGAACACCAAAACTCTTTTATAAACGTATTGCAAATAGATGAAGGGCAAAAGATGCCTCAAGTATTGTTAAAAAATGAAGAAATACGAGCAACAGTACATATATTTGAAGAAGAAAAATCTACCATTGTAACTATTTTGACGCCAATTGCACAAACGTATGAAGTGAATTTTGATGTTACACAACAGGTAGAAGGATGGCTCAGACTTGATGTGACAAGTAATAAATATGGCGATATTACAAAGTTTATTCATGCTTCAAAGAATTTACTGCCTAAAAAACTGATAGCTTCTTCAAATATTGTTGAATATATTATAGAAAGACTATCGCATGTATCTAAAAAAGTAACATTTGCAGAGAGCTGTACGGGTGGACTGTTGAGTTATTATTTTACCAAACATAATGGTGCATCAAAAATTCTTGAAGGTGCTCTTGTTACTTATTCAAATGCACTTAAAGAAAATTGGTTGGCTGTTGATAGTGATGTCTTACAAGAAAATGGTGCTGTGAGTGCTGAGGTCGTCAAAGAGATGAGTGAAGGTGCTTTGAATGTAAGTGCGGCTGATTATGCTTTGGCTGTAAGCGGTATAGCTGGTGATACGGGCGGAAGTGATTTAAAACCGATAGGTACTGTATATATCAGTGCAAGAGATAAAACCAAACATATAGAAAAACATTTGCATTTTCATGGCGATAGAAATTATATACAAGAACAAAGTGCCCTGATGGCCATAAAAATGTTGCTTTTGCTGGATAAAGAGACCTTTTTTTAAATTTGTAAGAAAATATCTTGACAATTAAAATCTATTTGTCTATAATTTCGACCTCTTAAGTATAAGAGATAAACGTCTTGTTAGCTCAGCTGGTAGAGCACGTCACTTTTAATGATGTGGCCGATGGTTCGAATCCATCACAGGACACCATTTTTTAATTATTTGCACTTCAGTTTTCAGCTTACGTACCAATCGTACGCTTCGCAGAAATCTTCAGCACAACTAATTTAAAAAACACTAAAAATTCTTGATTTTTTTAAGATTTTAGGGCGCTTAGCTCAGTTGGTAGAGCGCTACCCTTACAAGGTAGATGTCACTGGTTCGAGTCCAGTAGTGCCCACCATTTTTGTTTATTTTCACCGAAGCTTTCAGCTCACATAGTTTTACTATGCTTCGCTAAAACCTTAGGCACAACTAAATCAAAAAAATAAGTGACAATTTTATATTTAATTTTTTCTTAATCAAGGAAAAAATACGCGGTGGTAGTTCAGTTGGTTAGAATACCTGCCTGTCACGCAGGGGGTCGTGGGTTCGAGCCCCATCCACCGCGCCATTTTGAAAACTTTAAAATTCTTGATTTTTCTTTTAATCTAGGAAAGACTGAATGAGGTATACGCTAAGTATCCGAATGAAGGATTGACGACGAGTAAAATAAAAAGCATAATTTTGGGCGTTTAGCTCAGTTGGTAGAGCGCTACCCTTACAAGGTAGATGTCACAAGTTCGAGTCTTGTAATGCCCACCATTTTTGTTTACAAACCTTTTGTTAATGAAAGAAAGAAAGTGACCCTTTCGTCTAGTGGCCAAGGACACTATCACTTCATGGTAGTAACAGAGGTTCAAATCCTTTAGGGGTCGCCACTTATTTGGTGTTTTAAATTACTTTTTATATACGCGGTGGTAGTTC
>JALUXS010000090.1 GCA_027013185.1 Sulfurimonas sp. | reverse complement strand
AAAAGATTATATTTCACATAACTTTTCCATTCTGCATCTATAAAGAGATTACCGAGTTGAAAAGGCCCTTTTCGCCAAGGCATCAGTAACTTTGCAGTTTCATAGATTTTTTTCTCATCAAAATCACCTGAAACTTTTACAACATCTTCAAGTGAAACTTTACATGTAGAGTCTTCCAAATTTTCTATTGCTTCACGCAAAGGAGCAATATTTTTCCATGTCATCCATTTTTGTCGTTCTTTTCTTAGGTTTTGTATATTCATTTTATGCTTTTTGTATCTAAATTTAAATATAATTGTATCTAAAAAAGGGTTTTTATGCGATTAGAGAAAAAAGCGACTGTTGCTTCAAGTAGTGTAGCGGCACTTCTTGTTTTACTCAAACTCACAGTAGGAGTATTAAGCGGTTCCATTGCTGTTTTGGCATCGGCCATTGACAGTCTGCTTGATTTGACCGTTTCAATGTTTAACTATTTTGCACTTCATAATGCCGAAAAAGACCCTGATGAGCAGTTTCATTTTGGTCGCTCAAAACTAGAGCCACTCGCTGCAGTCATAGAAGGCACTATTATCTCTTTTTCTGCACTTTTTATTCTTTATGAAGCTATATCAAAAATTACCCATCCTGCACCCGTGGAGTATATGAATGTAAGTATTTATGTTATGGTGGCATCTTTCATCATAACAGGATTCTTAGTTATGTTCCTTAGCTCTGTGGCAAAAAAAACAAAAAATATGGTCATTCGTGCGGATGCCCTGCATTATAAAACAGACATTTTTTCAAATGCCGCAGTCTTATTGGCACTTATTGGTGTTAAATTCACGGGAGAGCAGTTAATTGACCCTATTTTAGGTATTGCTATTGCAGTTTATATGATTTATTCAGCTATTCCCATCGTAAAAGAGGGCATTTTAATGCTTCTTGATGTTGCCCTTGCAAAAGAAGATGTAGAAAAAATAAAAACAGTGCTAGGGAGCGAAAATGGCATTAATGATTACCATTATTTACAAACACGTGAATCAGGCTCACACGTTTTTATATCGTACCATTTAGTTTTTAATGTCAGTATCTCTTTATACGATGCCCATCTTGTCGCCGATAAAATAGAAGCAAAGATTAAAGCCCTTTTTAGCGACAAAAAAGTACATATATTAACACATATGGACCCTTACGATGACTCTGAAATAAATGAGGAAGAGGAACAATACTAAATCTTAGTTTTTCTTCCTGCCGCTTTTTTGTTTTACAACTTTTGCTTTAAAGTTTTTATTTGCTATATTTTCCAAAAACACCGTTGCATAAGCACCTTTTGGCAAAGTAAAACTTATATTTAAAATATCAAAATTATTTTTATAATCAAATTTTATATCTTTTGCAAAAACAAGGGCTACTCTACGTAAACCTTTATCATATAAAAATTCATCATCATATTTTTCTTCTATTGCTCTTGCTGCATCTCTTGCTCGGTAAACACCACGCCCCGGAAGTAATCCTGTCGGTACAACCTTATGTGCGTCAAAATCATTTTGAGGAATTTTTTTAGGTGTAAAAAGTTTTTCTTCATTTGAAAGATACACATCACCCTCTAAAAGCATGAATTTTGCTCCATTTTCTTCCCTGCTTAAAAGGACTCTCTCTTTGAGCCAATTATTAAAATAAAAGCTTTGATAAATGGAAATAAGAAACTTTTTGAGTTTTGCATCTTCTACATGTAAATTACCCTCAATCATTGCACGAGCTTGTTCTATAGAGTCTTCATCACGCCCAAATCGCTGATATCCAAAGTAATTTGGCAATCCGTTTTTTTCACTTTTTCGTGCCAGTTTTTCAATTTGTCCGGCTTCAATTTGTGATACCCCGAAAAGGTTAATACTAAAACGGTTTCCTGCTAAATCCCCCATTCGTATAGAATGTGTATGCCTTGTGGCACTCAGTATTTTTATTTGAGGATGTTTAAATTTTTTAAGCTGTTTTTCATACTTTGCTTCTATAGAAATATACTGTGTCGTTGTTGCATGTTTATCTTTTAAGCCCGCATATCCAATTTTTTCAGCATTTATATTTAAAAACTGTGCAAAAGCAGCTATCATATCCCATGTAGTCATTTCAACTTTTTTTACATGTACAATTGCAAAATTACCGTTTCCTTTAAAATGTAGAGGCATTTCATCTACTATAAAATCTTCTTTATTCTGTTCAAATGTAAAATTCATTTTGTTTTTATTTTCTAAATATTCTCTTTGCATTACTTTCCTATTTTTATATTTTTTTTATTACAGTTCTAAACGTTGTAAAAAAGCATTTGCTACGTTTACATCTTTTTTTATCTGCTGTTTTAGCTCATTTAGTGAGTCAAATTTTTTGTTATCCCGTATAAAATTCACAAAACTAATCTCAGCTTTTTCTTTACATGTAATCTCGCCATCAAGTATATGTGTCTCAACTGCAAAACTGTCATCTGTAGTCACTCTATGCCCTATAAAACTCACAGAAGGATGAAAATGTTCTTCTTCATCTACACGTGTTAATGTCACATACACACCCTCTTTTGGCAATAAAAAATCTTTTACATGTAGATTAATTGTCGGGACGAGTTCTTTTGAACCAAGCCCTTGCCCATCTATCCTTTTACCCACAATAGCATAATTATGTCCAAGAAATTCATTGGCACCTTTTATATCACCAATTTGAAGTTTTGCTCTTATTTTATGTGAATGTACCGAATCATTATTATGTTTTACTTCCTCTATCACAACTACTTCTCCCTCAAATATTTCTTTTAAATCATCAAAAGAGTATTTTCTGTCTTTTCCAAAATGAAAATCATACCCGACCACTATTTTTTTTAATTTTGTAAAGTTTACTTTCAATAAGCTAACAAATCCTTTTGCATCCAAATGACGTATATCATCAAGTTTCAAGTATATAATACGATGTTTTGTATGAAGCTCTCTAAACTTAACAGGAGTCAAATTTGCATAGCCTGTTTCAATAACTACAATGGTAGCATTTTTACTCAGTGCGTCAAAAAGTGCCTGATGTCCAATGTGCATCCCGTCAAACCCACCTATAGCGATTGATGTGCTATTTTTTATGTTCAAGTTCTTTTATCTCCTCCAATTTTGGAATTTTAGTCAATTGCTTAACGTACTGGTAGTTAGAGGTCCAACCCTATTCTTTCCACTATTTTTTGCAATATAAACACTTTTATCCGCTCGTTTGAATATATCTTGAAATGTGTCATTCTTTTGAAATGTACTTATCCCTAAACTAATAGTAAGATGCTTTACTGTTTCAAACTTACTGTTTTGCACAATAGCACGAATTTTCTCAGCTATTATTTTAATGTTATTTACATCTGCTTGTGGGCAGAGTAATAAAAATTCTTCGCCACCCCATCTTGACACAATATCAATTTTACGACTATGAAGAGTGAGAATATTTACTAATTTTTTTAAAATCTCATCACCTACATCATGTCCATATAAATCATTAACTGCTTTAAAATTATCAATATCAATTAAAATTATAGAAAATGTCTCATTAAAACGTCTTGCTCGTTCACTTTCAATCTCATATAGTTCTAAAAACTTATGCCTATTGTAAGCATTTGTAAGTTGATCAGTTGTAGCCATTTTTAATATCTCTTTTTGATATTTCATCTCTTTGCTTACATCTTCTCCCGTTGATACAAAACAGCGAATCGAACCATCTTTCTCTTTTAATGGTGCAATTGTCTTTTTCTCATAATAGTGCGTACCATTTTTCTTTTTATTAATGAGAACACCATGATAAATTTCACCACTCAATATAGTGTTCCAAAGATCTTTATAAAAATCTTTATCATGTTTAGAAGATTTCAAAATATTAGATTGCTGCCCAATAGCTTCTTCTTTTGAAAAACCAGTTATTCGACAAAATGCCTGATTTACATAAAATATTCTCCCCAAGGGATCAACCATCATAATAATATCATCCGTTTGTTCTATGGCCATAGAAAATTTTTCAAGTTCTCTAAAAAGTTTTTCTTTTTTCTTATAAAAATAAGTTAAAATCCAACTAGCAAAACCTACTATAAAGAGTAATACAAAAACGACAAAGAGCATATAATAAAACTTTTGATTAGCTGTTTTATATATGATATCATCAGATAAAAATGTCACTATTTTATAATATTTTTCGCCTATGACATCTTTCATAACTCTTACAGTTTGGAATGTCCATATACCATGCTTGTCTTGAAATTGTCCACTCTCATTTTGGGAAATCTTCTGCCATACCTGAGGATTTGTTTTTGCGAGTGTATCATCCTTATGGTTAAACATGAAAGCCCACTCATCTTTCTTTGCTCCCTTAAGGCAGTATCCATCACTGTTATAAAGCATTACTCTTGCTTTAGTAAATGCCGTACTGAGTGCAAAATCTTTTAAAAGATTTTTGCCCAAATAGTTTAGTATAAAAACCCCTTTCTTTACACCTTGACTGTCATAAACAGTCCTTGCTATGCGTAGCATAGGTTTATAGGGTAGTTCAATTTTTTTATGTTCCATATTTAAATCAAAGGGTGATATATATATCTGTCCATGTGGAAGTTTCATGGTCTCAAGAAAATAATAGCGGTGTGACTTATTTTGTAACTTCTCTTTTGGTACAATGAGAGGATTTCCATTTTTATAGTCTACACGAATTTTTTCCAAGCCATTCTCATCTATCCAACGAATTTGGTCATAAATACCACTTGTTTTCATAAAAAGTTTATAATCGACCGCACATTTTGACAATAATAACTCTTTTGGCACATTTATATAGTTCTTAAAATCATTAAGCTCAGAAAGAAATAACAAATTTGATTTGACTCCACTAAGTGAAGCTTCTATAGAAATTTTTCCTGTTTTTGCAACACTTTTCTCACGGATAGATGCAGTATTATATGCTTCACTTTTTTCTAAACTATTATAATAAACACCCATTACAACAACTAACAGCGTAGGAAATGCAATAAGAGAACACCAAACATAAAATAAGTTACTCTCTAATTTGTCAAATAAAGATTTTATAATTTTCAATAGTATCCTCTATTAATTTAATATAATTTATTGTACTCTTCACTTATAAAAACAAAGCTTATAACATTTCCAAATTCTACTAAATTCACTTTTTAAAATAGTAACAATACTCCAAATTACCCTCTTTTCCTGTAAGTGCTGATGGCAACTTGTTCACTAATTTCCAGCCCTTTAATCTACAACTATCCTCAAACTTTGTCATTGCATTTACTATAGCTTTTTTATCAATTACAACTCCATTTTTATCTCGTTTTATTGTACGTCCCACTTCAAACTGAGGCTTAAAAAGCAAAATAATATCTTCACATGAGAGTCTGTCCACATCATCTAAAATATACAAAAGTGAAATAAAAGCCACATCACTTACAATCAAATCAAAAGTTTTTTCAGAACTAAATTTACGAATATCACAGCCCTCAAAAACATGAACTCTCTCATTCTCACGCAAAGAGTGGTGCAACTGATTATGCCCAACATCAACGGCAGTCACCTCAGCAACATTTTTTTCTAAAAGTACCTGAGTGAAACCACCGGTTGAAGAGCCTATATCTAATGCTATTTTATTTTCTACATGTAGATTTATTTCATTTAAAAATTCAGCCAATTTAAATGCAGCACGAGAAACATACGCTTTATGTTCCTGCACTTTTACAACATCATTCGCTTCTATTTTACAAGAGCTCTTTTTAATAAATCTGTCATTAACACTCACTAATCCTTCTTTAATAAGAGTCTGAGCTTTATTACGACTATCAATAAAACCGTTTTTTATAAGATAGTTATCTAGTCTCATTGTAAAAACTCTTGCATCTCATCTTCAGTAAGTGTAGCCACACCTAAACTCACAGCCTTATCATATTTACTTCCAGCATCTTCACCATAAATCAAAAAGTCTGTCTTTTTACTCACACTGCCTGAAACTTTCGAACCTAAAGACTCTAACATCTCTTTTATTTTCGGTCTTGGTTTGCTCATACTTCCTGTTAGGACAATGGTTTTTCCTTTAAAAGGGTTTTCTTTTGCTTCTTCCTTTTTCTCAGGGGCTACAGGCTCTAAAATCACTTGCAATTTTTGCACTGTTTCGCGATTAACACGCATAAATTCTAGGTAACTCTCAGCCATCTCATCGCCTATGCCATCAATGGCTATAAGTTCTTCTTTAACTGCGTTGAAATATTCCAATCCAAAGGCTTGTGCTATCATCTTTGATGCCACCTCACCAATATGTTCAATCCCAAGTGCATTTATAAAACGCCAAAGTTCACTTCCTTTTGCCTTTTGTATTGCATTGAGTAAATTATGAGCTTTTTTCTCTTTAAAACCTTCTAAATTTAAAAGTTTTTCCATAGTTAAATCAAATAAATCAAGAACACTTTTTATAAGTTCTGCATTAAAAAGTTGCTCCACTATTTTATTGCCAAGTCCATCAATATTTAAACAAGGTTTAGACGCAAAATAAATAATAGAGTTGACCACTCTTGCTTCACATGTAAGGTTTTGGCACTTTATAAGCACATCTTCTTGCAAAAGTTCACTACCACATACCGGACAATTTTTAGGTCGCTCAACTTTCACTTCATTTCCACTGCGTTCATTCGCTAAAACTTTTACAATTTTAGGTATAACATCTCCGCTTCGAAGTATAATGACCTTATCACCTATGCGAATATCCATACGCTCTATTTCATCAAAATTATGAAGCGTTGCACGTTCGATTATTGCACCTTCTATTTCAGTAGGCTCTACAATGGCAACAGGAGTAACTGCTCCCGTGCGTCCTACTTGTAAAATTATATTTTTAAGAGTTGTTATTTTCTCGACTGCAGGAAATTTATATGCTACTGCCCAACGCGGAACTTTCACCGTATAACCCATATCTATTTGGGCGGAAATTTCATTTACTTTTACAACCATACCATCAAGCATCATCGCATAACTCTCACGTTCTTTTTGCATCTGCTCATAAATTGCTTCTATCTCATCATAGCCTTTTGTAATAGCACGTAAAGGTGGTTCACGAAATCCAAGCTCATAAATATAACTCATTTTATCACTCAATAATTTATGTTCAAGAGAGTTTATACCCACACCATAAGGTAAAAACACAAGATTTCGAGAAGCAGTGATTTTTGGATCAAGTTGCCGAAGACTTCCAGCCGCTGCATTTCTCGGATTTGCAAAGAGCTGTTCTGCTTTTTTCAAACGTTCTTTATTGATTTTTTCAAATTCCTCTTTAAAAATAACCACTTCCCCACGAATTTCAATGCGTTCTTTATGTGCAATGGTTAAAGGAATCGAGCGAATAGTTTTAACATTTTGAGTAATAAGCTCGCCGACACTCCCATCTCCACGAGTAATTCCCTTTACAAGTTCGCCATTTTCATAAAGCAAATCTAAACTGGCTCCATCATATTTTGGTTCACAATAAAATGTCACGCTGTTGTCAAGTCGATATGTCTTTTGCAACCATTTTTCTAATCCGTGGGCATCAAATACATCTTCTAAAGACCACATTCGAGAGAGATGCTTTTCTTTTGTAAAGCCTTCACTAACAACATCCCCGACTCTTTGCGATGGAGAGTTTGCAAGCAATTCATCAGGATGCGACTCTTCATATCTCACAAGCTCATGATAAAGCTTATCGTATCCTTCATCTGTCATAATAGGATCATCTAAAACATAATAATGATATGCCCAAAGATTTAATTTTTCTACTGCTTTTTGATACTCTTGTTTATTCATACTGTGATTTTATCTTAAAGTTGCTAAAATAATAAAAAATATGGGGGATTTATTTAATGGCAATGACGATGGCAACTTCAAAAGAAGCACAGGAAGTATACAGACAGGTACGCTCTTTACAAAAAAGATTTGTAGATAAACTTGATACACTTTCACAAGTATTTGGTAAAAATAAGAAATTTCAAGAGGTGACTTGGCTTAGAGATGAAGGTTTGCACGGTGGTGGCAGCCGTTTTGAAGCCAGAGATAAAGAACTTTTTAACACTGCAAGCGTCAATGTATCACAAGTTCATTATGATGAAAATCCAGAAAAAAACCTCAAAAGTGCAACGGCCATTTCAACTATTATTCACCCAAATAATCCGCATCTGCCCTCAGTACATATTCATATAAGTCTTACAGAATTACGCAATGCACCTGCTTACTGGCGTATTATGGCTGATTTAAACCCTAGTATTGTAAACAAAAATGATGCAAAAGTCTTTGATACTGCCTTACAAACACTTTCTCAAAAAAAATATAAGCTCGGTGTAAGTCAAGGTGATAAATATTTTACAATTCCAGCACTGCAAAAAACACGCGGTATTTCTCATTTTTATCTTGAAAACTATAAAACAGAAAATAAAGAGGTTGACGTAGATTTTGCCCAAAGCTTTGGCGAAGGCATTATAGATACATACATTTGTATACTTGAGAATGCTTTAGAAGCAAAAACTGTCATCTCAAAAGAAGATAAACAAAAACAGCTTGATTACCACACACTCTATCTATTCCAAGTTTTAACACTTGACAGAGGAACAACATCAGGGCTCCTAATTCATAATCAAAATGATGTTGGTATTATGGGTTCACTGCCTTTACATGTAAATAAAATACTTTTACAATCATGGAAAGAAAAAGTAGTAAAGCCACAAGATGAACTTGTACAAAATATTGTAAATGCTATTAATGAAGAAGGATTCATTGATACAAAAACAAAAGAAAAACTTGCACAAGTAGTACGACAACATTATAAAAAACATAAAGAAGCTTTAAGTATGCAGGCGAGCGGCAATACGGTGCCGAGCACTGTTTCTAACCACAAAAATACCTAAACTTTTGTATGCAACCAGGTTTTTTGTTTATATATATAAGAGTAAATAATCCCTTTTATAAAAGTTTCTATATTCATAATAGCAAATATAACGGCCACACCAAAGCCCATTTTATAGGCGATATATGAAGGAATTACACGAAACAGCCATAAAGAAGTTACATTTACTTTGAGCGTTGTTTTAGTAGCTCCGGCACCTCTAAGTGCGGCAGAATAAACAAACATAATTGCAAGTGGAATTTGTGCTAATCCGACAAGAATCAAATACTGCGAAGCTACAGCAATTGTCAAACTGTCTTTTGTAAAAAAACTGACTAAAAACTCAGGAAAAAGTATCATAAGAAGGCCTACACTTCCCATAAATATATATGCAATACGCCCTGAAATTATGCCCATATTATAAGCTTGCTCAAAATTCTTTGCCCCTATATTTTGCCCAACTAAAGCCATAGCCGCAATGGCAAAACCAAATCCGGGCATAAACGCAATCCCTTCAATACGCAGTCCCACCTGATACCCTGCAAGCTCTGCTGTTCCATAGGCTGTAATGATGGAAACAAATACCAAGAAACTCATACTTGATATACCTCTGTCAAGTGCTGCACTCCAGCCCACTTGCAAGACTCGTTTTACATCTTTCATTCGCACTATAGGTATAAAATCCAAACTTGAATTCATCTTTTTTATCAAGACATAGTAAGCAATAACATTAAATATATATGAAATTACTGTTGCAATAGCCGCACCCTCGATACCTCTCGCCTCAAAGCCAAAATGCCCAAATATCAACACATAATTCATAAACGCATTCATTCCGGCAGAGGAGAGTTTGATATAAAAAGAACTTTTGGTGTCACCTGCCGCACTCAAGGCATTGTAAAGTAAATTATCTAAGAATATGACGACTATACCAAGAGAGAGTATCTTAAAATATATACTGCCCTGCTCTACAACAGCTGGTGTTGCCCCCATCCAAGCATAAAAATGTTCACTGCCAAAATAGCCTCCTACACTTACAAACAAGGCTAAAATGACAGCCATAATAACCAATGAAAAAAGAAGTGCAGAAGCTCTATTTTTTCTTCCCTGACCAATAAAACGAGAAATAAGGGCATTACCGCCTATGACATAAAGCGTCATTAAAACATTGACAATCATCATAAACTGCATACTCATACCCACAGCCGCTAGTGCTGCAACACTTACAGTTCCTACCATCAGCATATCTATAAGAACCTGTAAAATATCTACAAGATGTTTGAGTGCTGCAGGAAAAGCAAGCGAGAGGACTTTTTTAGTATCGGTTGAAATTATTTTTGAAAAAATTGGGCTACCTCATTCATGGTTTCAATCAATTCTTCTTTGTTTACAAATTCAAGTACCTTTTTATCTCTGACATTTTCTCCAGGTAGTGTATAATCAAACACAAGTACATAATTTACCAGTTTTACTTTTTCACCATAGAGGTCAAACCATTCTAAACTCATTTCAGCGATTTCACCCTGCATATCTATCACAACAGCACCATAAAGTCGTGTTAAATTTTTTAGACTAATATCGCCCTCTTTTGATTTATATATCATTCTTTTTCCTCATTCAAATTTTTATTCATTTGCCCATTTTTCATCTTCACAAATGCTAAAACACCAAATATTACTCCAACCGTAATAGAGACAACACCCCAAATATCTTCTCGCTCATATGCCATAATTATCCAACAAAAATCTGCAAAAAGGTAAACAAATACAGCTTGATATATTTTTCCTTTATACGTAAGGTACGCACCAATATTTAGCAACAATCCACCAAGAACAGCAAAACTTATCATGAAATCTCTTTAATTTTTTGACTTTGTAGAACATATTTATAGTATAAAGCCCCTATAAAAAATCCACTGCCCATTATAGCCGTAATTGCCTCTAAAGAAAATGAATGTGTCGCCAAAAAGCCAATCATAAATGATGTAAAAGCAGCCGAAGATAAAAAAAGCATATCATTATAGGCAACAATACGTCCATAATATTTTTTCTCTATATTTTTTTGTAAAAGCGTATAACTGTAAGACCATAAAGTTGTTGTAAAAAACCCTACAAATACACTTGCCGCAAGAGAAAGGTAAAAATTATGCATCACAAACGCCCAAAGCCATACAGCCAAACCCTGTGCTATAAATACATACACAAGTCTTTTATTATTAATCCACTTGCCAATATATATAGGGCCAATTACAAGTCCAATTGCCCGTGCAGAGTGTAAAAGGCCAAGAGCGAGAGACGTAGCAATAATGGAAGCATAATATTTATCTACCATTAATGCGACTAAAGCATCAAATGCCGTTAAACCAACAAAAGAGTGTACCAACATCAAATGCAATGCTTTTGGATTCTTTTTTACATATACAAAAGTCTCTTTCATCATAGCAAAAATATTTTCTTCAACATGTAATATTTCGATTTTTATTTCAGTTTTATAGAGTAAATAAAACGCTATCATAAACATAAAAGCATCAAGTAAAAATGCTGTTTTTATTCCAAATAAATAAACGACAAACCCACTTAAAGCCATTCCTAAAGTATAAGAAAGCGACCAGATAATAGAGTGCAGTTCATTTGAGCGTTGCAGTTTATCACCATGAAGAATTTTTGGCAGAAGTGACATCTCGGTTGTAAAATAAAATGAAGCTGCCGCCATTTTAAAAAATATCAACACGTATAATAACCATAAATCTGAAACTTGTTGTATAGATACTAAAGAAATAGTAGCCATAATTTCAATGACTATAAGTGTGAGCATAAGTTTTTTAGGAGACATCCTATCAATAATAGGTCCTGAAAACGGTGCTTGAAAAACACCTGCCAAAAAATTCAGCATTGCAACAAATGCCACAATAGATGCACTAACATGCAGTTCTATAAGTAAAGTATAAATAGCAACATTGGAAAACCATGCCCCAAAATAAGATATAAGTTGAATTATGGAAAGACGTCTAAGTATTTTTTCTTCTTGTAAAAGCTTGATATATTCTTTCATAAACGCAAGATTATCATAAAATTTCTAGGATAAACAAAAAAAATTCAAATATTTCCTAAAGTTATAAAAAGATTAGCCGATTTTGTCACTAACAATTATACTTTTAAGAGGAGTAGGTCATGGATGGCATAGCAAATGTTGCAAGACAGCAACAATCACAGGTAGGTTCTGCAGAAATTCAAGGAAGAAAACAAGAGCAACAGTCTCAGCAGGTGCAAAATACTGCACAGACAAGAACGAAACAGTCAGATACTATAAAAGATGTACAAAACAGTTCAGCAAATAATTCAAAAAAACTTGATACAAAAAAGAGTGTTGAAGATTTAGTAAAACATCTCAATGATGCACTTTCACCTCTTCATACAAATGTAAAATTTGGAGTTGACAGAGATGATATATTTTATGTAGCTGCAATAGATGCAAAAACAAATACTATGATTCGTCGATATCCTGCCGAACAAGCCCAAGATTTTTTACCTAAAATGCAAGAAGTAAGTGGTATTTTATTTGATTCAAAAGGTTAAAAACTTTTCATATATAACTTTTACATGTAAGTTTACATGTAAAAAGTTTCTTTAACTATCTTTATTCTCTGCTTGTAACACACAGCTTCTAAGCAACTTCTCACCTAATTTTAGCTATAATCGCGTCAATTATTTTATTATCAAAGGTTTTTTACATGAAAAAAAATGTTAAAAAAGTTGTTTTAGCATACTCTGGCGGACTTGATACCAGCGTTATTTTAAAATGGCTGCAAGATGAATATAAATGTGAAGTTGTAACATTTACAGCAGACTTAGGACAAGGTGAAGAGCTTGAACCGGCACGTATAAAAGCACTTGAACTGGGCATCAAACCTGAAAATATTTTTATTGATGATTTACGTGAAGAATTTGTAAAAGATTTTGTTTTTCCAATGTTTAGAGCCAATGCAATCTATGAAGGTGAATATCTTTTAGGAACTTCTATCGCCCGCCCTCTTATTGCAAAACGCCAAGCAGAAATTGCAAAAATCACCGCTGCTGATGGTGTAGCTCACGGTGCGACAGGAAAAGGAAACGACCAAGTTCGTTTTGAAATGGGTTATTTAGGACAAGATTCTACACTTACCATCATAGCTCCATGGCGTGAATGGGATTTAAACTCTCGTGAAAAACTTTTAGCATATGCTGCAAAACACGGTATTCAAATTGAGAAAAAAGGAAAAAAATCGCCTTATTCTATGGATGCAAACTTGCTTCATATTTCTTATGAAGGCGGAATTTTAGAAGATCCTGCCGCAGAACCTGAAGAGTCAATGTGGTTATGGACAACTTCACCCGAAAAAGCCCCTGATAAAGCTGAGTACATTGAACTGACATATAAAAATGGTGACCCTATCGCCCTCGATGGAAAAGAGTTAAGCCCTGCAACTATGCTTAAAACATTAAATGAACTTGGTGGGAAACATGGAATCGGTCGTGTTGACATTGTTGAAAATCGCTTTGTTGGAATGAAAGCAAGAGGTTGTTATGAAACTCCGGGTGGAACAATTATGCTTAAAGCTCATCGTGCAATGGAATCAATCACACTAGACCGTGAAGCAGCACATTTAAAAGATGAAATGATGCCAAAATATGCAAAACTTATTTATAATGGATTTTGGTTTGCACCTGAACGTGAAATGCTCCAAGCTGCAATAAACCAAACGCAAAAATGGGTTGAAGGCACTGTAAGACTAAAACTCTATAAAGGAAGCATTATGGTTGTTGGAAGAAGTTCTGATGTGTCACTTTTCAACCCAGAATATTCAACTTTTGAAGAAGATGAAGTATATAACCAAAAAGATGCAGAAGGTTTCATTAAACTAAATGCTTTACGTTTTATTATCGAAGGTAAAGCAAGAAATAAATTTAAAAATAAATAGGAAAACAGTATGAGCATGATTAAAATTGATATGAACTCTCCGGAATTTCAAGCAGAGCTTGAAAAAACAATAAAATTTACTGATAAAGTAAATGCACAGTTTGGATGGGTATACAATCCTCAAGAGGACGTAAATGAAGGCGTACAAATGGGACTTGCTCGTAATAAAATGATGTACAAAAAACGTTTTTGTCCTTGTTTTATGGTTGACACTACAGGTGAAAAGCCAAAATCTGTAGATAATAGAGTTTGCCCTTGTAAGCCGGCAATAGAAAAAGAGATACCTCAAGATGGTGTATGTCATTGTGGAATTTTTTGTACACCTGAATTTGCCGCTACAAAACGTGTTGAACTTGGGATGGAAGAAGTTTCACATAACCACTCTCGTGGACTCACAAAAGAAGAATGTGAACTTCTTGTTAACAAAGGTGAACTTGATTCAGATGAACTAGTTTCACTTTTAGAAGCAAGAGATCTAAATATGGTAAATTTTAAACTTGTTGATGTACGTGAATATATGGAATGGCAAATGGGACATATTAAAGGTGCAGACAAACTTATTCCTACAAGTTCATTCTTTCAGACATTAGAAGAAGCAAAATTAGCAAAAGATGAAAATATTATAGTTTATTGTCATGTGGGCAGTAGATCTGCACATGTCGCAAGAATTTTAACAGACAACGGATATTCCAAAATAGGAAACTTAACAAATGGGATTGTCTCTTATTCAGGTGAAATAGAAAGATAATAAAAAAATAGGAAATATTTATGAAAGTATTATTAATTAAAGATGTAAAAAGTCTAGGAAAAGCCGGTGAAGTTAAAGAGGTCAAAGATGGCTACGGAAAAAACTTTTTGATAGGAAAAGGCTTTGCAAAACATGCAACTCCTGAAATTCTTGCTGAACATAAAGCTGAGCAGGAAAGACTTATAGCTGAAGAAAAAGCAGAAATAGTAAGACTCAAAGAGATTGCACAAAAATTGGAAAAAGCAGAGGTTGTTATCACAAAAAAAGTGGGTAATAATGGACATCTTTTTGGTGCTATTACAAAAGAAGAAGTAGCTGCTGCACTCAAAGAGCAACATACTATTGAAATTGACAAAAAGCATATTATTGATAAAACTGCTATAAAAACAATTGGTGAACATGATTTAGATTTAAAATTAGGTCATGGAATTCATGCAAAACTGCATGTGGATGTTCAAGGAGAATAAACGTTTATGTTTGACGCTACTACAATACTAGCCTACAAAGGCAAAAATAAAGCTGTTATCGGCGGAGATGGACAAGTAACTTTTGGAAACAGTGTTTTAAAAGGCAATGCAACAAAAATTCGTACGCTCCACCATGGTAAAATTTTAGCTGGCTTTGCTGGAAGCACAGCAGATGCATTCAACCTTTTTGATATGTTTGAAGAATTTTTAGAAAATAAAAAAGGAGACTTATTAAAGTCTGTTGTTGCATTTTCTAAGGCTTGGAGAAAAGACAAAGTACTACGTCGCCTTGAGGCTATGATGATTGTTTTAAATGAAAACCATATTTTTATTCTTACAGGTAATGGTGATGTAGTAGAACCCGAAGATGGAGAAATAGCGTCTATTGGTAGTGGTGGCAATTTTGCAATATCTGCCGCGAGAGCTCTTAAAAAACATGCTGCCCTTGATGAAGAAGATTTAGTAAAAGAGTCTCTTCATATTGCTGCAGATTTATGTATTTATACAAATCATAATATTAAGACACTTATACTTGATGGAGCAAAATAGTGAATTTAACACCTAAAGAGATTGTAGAATATTTAGACAAATATGTTATAGCACAAAAAGATGCAAAAAAAACAATAGCCCTCGCTCTTCGTACACGTTACAGACGTATGCAGCTTGATGATGAACTCAAAAATGAAATTACTCCGAAAAATATTTTAATGATTGGTTCAACCGGTGTCGGAAAAACTGAAATTTCCCGACGTTTAGCTAAGATGATGAAAGTCCCTTTTATTAAAGTTGAAGCAAGTAAATACACGGAAGTAGGTTTTGTAGGACGCGATGTTGAGTCTATGATACGAGATCTTGTAGTAAATTCCATAAATATAGTAAAAGCCGAACAAGAAGAAGCAAATAAAGAGAAAATAGAAAACTACATCATCAATAGAATTACAGAAAAGCTTCTTCCACCATTACCTACAGCTGCGAGTGAAAGTAAAAAAGATGATTATCAACGATTGCTTGAAGCTATGGAAAAACGTATAGAATCAGGAGAAATGGATGAAAAAACCATTGAACTTGAAATCGAAAAACTTAATATAGAATTTAATGACACCAACCTCCCTCCTGAAATGGCAAAAGTGCAAGAGAGTTTTTCCAAGGTATTTGCAACAATCAACAAAGAAGACAATAAAAAAGAAGTCACGGTAAAAGATGCAAAAATATTATTGCGACAAGAAGCAAGTAATAAACTTCTTGATATGACACGAGTCAATGCCGAAGCACTCAGACGTGCAGAAAACGGAGGCATAATTTTTCTGGATGAAATCGATAAAATTGCTTTGAGTGAAAAAAGCCAAGGCAGAAATGACCCTTCAAAAGAGGGAGTTCAAAGAGATTTACTTCCAATTGTAGAAGGGAGTAGTGTTTCTACAAAATATGGAACAATAAATACAGACCATATTCTTTTCATTGCAGCAGGAGCTTTTCATGTTAGCAAGCCAAGTGACCTTATTCCTGAACTACAAGGAAGGTTTCCTCTTCGTGTAGAGTTAGAATCATTGACAGAAGAAACCCTGTATAAAATCTTAACACAAACACAAAACTCACTGCTCAAACAGTATCAGGCACTCTTGGCTGTTGAGGGAATGAAATTAATTTTTGAAGATGAAGCAGTTCAAGCAATCGCCAAACTCGCATTTCGTGCGAATGAAACAGCTGAAGATATAGGTGCAAGAAGACTTCACACCGTGTTAGAAAGAATTTTAGAAGAAGTAAGCTTTCATGCGGATGAGTACAAAGGTAAAGAGTTTACAATTACAGCCAAACTTGTACATGAAAAGCTGGATGAAGCTGTAGAAGATGAAGATTTATCAAGATATATTCTATAATTAGTCCCGTAAAGGAATAAAATTCCTTTACTCCGCTTGCGCCGCTTCTGTGTTAAAACACGATGCAGAAAAAAACTAAATTTTTTTCTGTTTGGCGACTAAAGATAGACTCTTGAGTCTATATAAAATAAAGAAGGTTTATAAATGAGTAAAGCTGGTTTTGTTTCACTAATTGGACGTCCAAATGCAGGTAAGAGTACCCTGATGAATTCACTTCTTGGTGAAAAAATCGCGATGGTAAGCCAAAAAGCAAATGCAACAAGAAAAAGATCAAATGCAATTGTTATGCACGATAATACACAAATTATTTTTGTAGATACTCCAGGCTTACATGAAAAAGAAAAAATGCTCAACCAATATATGCTAGATGAAGCACTTAAAGCTATGGGTGACTGCGATTTAATTGTATATTTAGCACCTATTACAGACGCTACAGAGCATTACGAAAAGTTTTTAAAAATCAACAATGGCAGAGTAAAACATATTATAGTTTTGAGTAAAATAGATCAAGTTTCACAAGACAAATTATTTAAAAGAATCGCCTCATATAATCAATTTTCAGAACATTTTGAAGCACTTATTCCTGTCGCAATTCCTAAAAAAGTAGGTCATAAAGATTTGCTTGATACCATTAGTAAAAACTTACCAGATTCGCCTTACCTTTATGATCCCGAAGATTTAACAAGTGAACTTGTGCGTGATATATATGCCGGATTTATACGCGAGGCAATATTTGAAAATATCAGTGATGAAGTTCCTTACGAGTCTGATGTTATTATTGACTCTATTGAAGAAGAAACAGGCATTGATAGAATTTATGCAACAATAATTATAGAAAAAGAGTCACAAAAGGGCATTATCATCGGTAAAGGTGGCGAAACTATCAAAAGAATAGGAAAATCGGCAAGAGAAAAAATAGAAAGGCTTAGCACGAAAAAAACCTACTTAAATTTACAGGTTACCGTAAAAAAAGGCTGGACAAAAGATAAAAATTTTTTAAAAGAGATAGGATATGATAATGGCAAGTAAATTATATTTTTCACTTTTTATACTTTGTTTTAGCACTTATACTTTTGCTGCAACAAATGATATTGTCAATAATTATAGACTCCATGGCATACAAGGTGTAGAAAAAGCATTAGATAAAAAACTTACAGATACAAACTACTGGAAGCAGTATCTAAAAAATAAAGACACGCAATTTGGATATATAGAACTTTATACAAATATTCTTCTATGTGATAAATCAAAATCTGAACTTTTGATCTACTCAAGAGATGCCAATAACACATATAAGCTTAGAAAAGAGTACAATGCATTTACAGGAAAACTCAAAGGCGACAAAAAAAAAGAAGGTGATTTAAGAACACCTGTGGGTGTTTACAGTATCGTCAAAAAAATATCAAAAGTTGATTCCTTTTATGGGCCAATGGCTTTTGTAACTTCTTACCCGAATTTATATGACAAATATGAAGGCAAAACAGGACAAGGAATTTGGATTCACGGCTTACCGACACACCAAGAAAGAGATGCTTTTACAAAAGGCTGTATTGCCATTAAAAATAAAAGTATTGAATGCATGAACAGAAATATAGACATTAAAAAAACACTTCTCATTATTAAAGAAAATGATCAGCATCACACTTCTATATCAAAAGATAAGTTATCCATTCTTTTAGCACAACTCTATGCATGGAGATATGCATGGCTCTATAATGACATTAACACATATCTTGATTTTTATACGCCAAAATTTAGACGTTTTGATGGAATGAATTTTCAAAGATTTAAACAATATAAGACAAGAATTTTTGCGAAAAATGAGCATAAAACAATATTATTCCATGACATAAATATTATTCCTTACCCAAATAAGCAAGATGTGTATAAAATCACTTTTAAAGAAATATATAAATCCAATACTTTCTCTTTCACCGGTGATAAAACCTTAATTGTTACATTGCTACATAATAAATTTAATATTATCACAGAGCAATAGTAAATGAAATACATCTTCATTCTTTGCATACTTATATATACAAATAATCTTTATGCAAAAATTAATTTAATTAAAAAAGAAAATAAAGATTCTAATACAACGCTACTGGTAATAGGTGGTATTCACGGGAATGAACCGGGAGGCTATTTCGCACCTGAAATTTTAGCAACACACTATACGATAAAATCAAAAAATGTATGGATAATTCCAAATTTAAATGAAGCCAGTATTATTGCCAACCGACGTGGAATACATGGTGATATGAATAGAAAATTCAACCATATCAAAAAAAATGATAAAGATAAAAAAATTATAAAAGAAATAAAAAAGATTATTTTACTTCCAAATATCTCTCTTATTTTAAATTTACATGATGGTCATGGATTTTATCGTAAAAAGAGTGAGGGAAACATTTATAATCCGGATGCATGGGGACAAACTTGCGTTATAGATCAATGTAAACTTTTACGAGCACAACCATTTGGTAATCTCAATAATATAGCATTGACAGTTAAAGACAATATAAATAAAAAACTTCTCAAAAAACACCATAGTTTTAATGTAAAAAACACCAATACAAAATTCGATGATGTGCAAATGCAACAATCCCTAACTTATTTTGCTGTAAAACATTCAAAACCCGCATTTGCAATAGAAACAAGTAAAAACTTGTCTTCTTTGGCACAGAAAGTATTTTATCAATTAGTCGCTATTGAAGAATATATGAAAATCATGCATATCGATTATAGCAGGGACTTTAACTTAAATATAAAAGAACTCTCTAAAATAATAAAAAATTATGGTACTTTAGTAATAAATCACAACTTTTTAATAAATTTAAATAATATAAAAAAATCTTTAAGCTACATTCCGATAGAATCAAAAAGTAACGATTTCTATTTTTCTAACCCATTGGGTGGAGTAAAAAAGAAAAACGGCAGATATTTAGTATTTGTAGGAAACAAGTTAGTAACAACTTTAAGACCGCAATATTTTAAAATATCACGCAGTTGTCATAAGAAATATCAGTTGCTTGTGGATAAAAAGATTGTTTTTGTACCCAAAGCTTCAGAAA
The DNA here is from genome assembly GCA_027013185.1 of Sulfurimonas sp. Taxonomy (GTDB): domain Bacteria; phylum Campylobacterota; class Campylobacteria; order Campylobacterales; family Sulfurimonadaceae; genus Sulfurimonas. Next base: position 21,373 of record JALUXS010000090.1, on the reverse strand, counting down.
TTTATGTAAATGACGATTTTAAAGTTATAGGAAGTAGAGATTACCGTGTCAATGTTATAGGTTATTATAAAAAAGGTAAAGTTGATGAAAGTAACATCAAAATATCTTTAAAAAACTTAAACAAGAAATATGCAATCGATAACAACAATAAAATTTACAGAGTTGAATTTTATAAAAATAATAAATTTTGTTCCATGTTACTGGTTCATTTTAAATAGGATTATAGTTAATGAGTACATCATCACAGCACTCTTTTTCAAGTGTATTATCAGTTAATCCATATAAAGAGACGTACTTTAATGGAATTTCAAGTTTTTTAAACGAAACTACTGCACCTGAATTTTCAAAAAATCAGTTTGTTCTTTCATATATTAGTACAAAAGAATTTATAAATGCACAAATAGAAATAAGTAAAAATATTCCTGATGAAGATTTATATGACGCTATTAATACTAAAGCTTATGATGAACTAGCACTTGATCAAGCAGTTGAATATAAAATTCAGTATATAGAAACATTCAATAACCTTGATGAAGACAACAGATATTTTCATGTTTTTATAGTTGATCCTCTAGATATTACAAATACATTTCTTAATATCGTAGAAAAAATAAAATATTTGGATGTGATTATTCCATCTCCTCTTTTAATCAAATCTTTATATTCAAAAGAGATTATTGATAGTAATGGGGTGCATTGTTTTATATATATTCAAGAAAATGATGCTTTTTTAACTATTTATGGCAACAAAGAATTTATTTATACAAAATCATTAAAATACTCTTTAATTGAAATGCATGAACGTTTTTGTGAACTTCATGGTGATAGAATAACATATGAGACATTTATTCACTTTTTCACTAAAGAAAATTTAAAAGAAACAGAAAGTGAATACAAAGAATTTTTTATCCGTTTATACAAAGAACTTTTTGCAAATATCAATGATATATTAACATATGCAAAAAGAGCTTTTGAGATAGAAAAATTTGAGCAAGTTTATATTGGGTCACAACTGCAAACTGTTACTAAACTTTATGAAATGCTTGAAGTTGAACTCAATATCAAATCAAGTGAATTTGAGTTTGACTATGGTTTTGAAACAGATGATATCTACATCGACCAGCTTCATGCTCTTATGCATCTTTATACTACTTTGCCAAGAGAAGAACGTTACGAATGTAATTTCACACAATACAAACGTCCTCCTAGATTTATAAAGCGAGAAAGTGGAAAACTTATAATTTTAGTGCTTGCATCTTTTGCACTTGCTTTTGCTTATCCTATAACCTACTGGATTTTAACATATGCACAGGCACTTCAAGAAGACTTATTGCAACAAAAGTATAAAGAGGTCCATAATATTAAGATTACAAGAGCTGCGACAATAAAAAATAAACTTGCAGACAAAGAAAAAGCACTTACCCTTCTCATGAAAGAACAAAAAGAATATACAGACAAGAAAAATACACTTATAAAAATTCATGAAGTAAAAGTCGATTATCCAATGAAAGCAAAAATGTTAACTATGTTTTCTAAAGATCTGAACAAATATAAAGTACAGGTAAACAGTGTTGAATACACGCAAAGTAAAACTGAAAAAGTATTAACACTTCATCTTGTTGCAGATAAAGACAGACAAATAACAAAGCTCGTTGAATATCTGACAAAAGTATACGAAGGCAAGTATACTTTCAAGGTAGAAGAAATTACTTTTGATGAAAAAACCAATAAGTACTTTAGTGAACTGAAGGTGAGAATATTATGAAAATCCGTATTGAAGATTATCTACATAGAATAGATAGTGCATTTAAGGACAAAACGCCAAAAGACAAGTATCTCACATATATTATGATTGTTGCGGCTATTTTTTCTTTTGCGTATCTCTTATTTTGGGATAGTTCATTTGCCAACTTTGAAAAGACGAGAGAACATGTTAAGAGCTTGAATCTGAAAATCACTACTGATCAACGTTTTTTACGACAAAATCCGGAAGCAAAAATAGTCCAACTCACTAGAGAAATTCAAAAAATAAATGGTGAAATAGCTTCTATTAAAGATACAAATACTTATATAAAAAGTAAAATTGAAACTATATCTTCACTTATCTATGATGAGAGAGTATGGGGACAGTATATTGATTCTATTGCAAAAAATGCACAAAAATATGATGTTAAATTACTTCATTTGACAAATAAGTATGCAAAAACAGAAAATTCATTTGGGCATATTCTTGATATTTCAATTGAATCAACAGCAAATTTTCAAAATACACTCAAGTTTATTAATTCTCTTGAACAAAGCGAATTAGTAGTAGATCTTCATAACTTTAAAATCAATGCAGATAAAGAATTAAACTCTGATTTAAATATATCTGTATGGGGGATTACATACTAATGAAAAATTTATATTTCATATTATTACTGTTGTTAACAACCCAACTCTTTTCAAATGAGCTTGCATGGGTTGATGAACAGATAGAAGCTATTAAGCCAGAAAGAATCGGTATTTCAAATACCGCAATTTCAAAAGTAAAAAGCCCATTTATCTTTTTAGAAAAAGCTGATGATTCAACTGTACAAAAAAATACAAAAGGTGTAACTTCACCTTATGCTAAGTATAAAACAGTTACAAAAAGAAAATCATCAATTTATTTTAGACTTGAAGCTATTTTAAATAAATCAGCGATGATTAATGGAAAATGGTATAAAGAAGGTAAATATATTTATGGATATAAGCTTAAGAAGGTTAATAGGACATCCGTTGTACTTATTAGAAAAAACAAAAAAATACGTCTTTCTACTGCGAGTAGAAATAGACACATAAAATTTAAAAATAAATAGGGATATCACATGAAACTTATTAAAACATCACTTTATACAACTTTACTTACAATGATGCTTTGGACAAGCAGTTTTGCGGACTGTTCTTATGAACTTTTTAGTATAAGTTCTGCCAAGAACACAAGGATTGGTGACTTTATAGAACAACTCAGTGATGAGTGTGGTTTTAGTATTATTGTAACTGATTCTAATGCCCAAAAATTTTTAAAGACACGATTAAATAAAACAAACTTAAAAAACTTGACTATTAATGAAGTATTAAATATTATTTTAACGGAGCATAACCTTTCTTACACGCTTGAAAATAATTTACTAAAAATTTCTTATTTAAAAACAAAAGTTTTTAATATAGATTATATTTTATCACAAAGAAAAAGTACAGGGAGTACTGATGTTACATTAAGTTCTTCATCTAATGCTCAACAGGGAGGAGCTGTAGGTGCTACAGCAGCAGCGACGACTACATCTTCTTCTACAGGTCAAAGTGGAACAGGAACAGGTGGAAATTCCACATCAGATACAGGTATTAAAATAGAAAGTTCTGATGAAGTGAAATTTTGGGAACAACTTGATACAGAATTTCAAAGTATTTTAAATCGTCCTACTGATTCATATAAAGCACCTGCTCCAATTATTAATAAAAATGCAGGACTTATTACTGTCACTGCTACAGATAAACAACTGAAGCGATTTGCAAGTTATCTTAAAAAACTTCAGGACAAAGTAAAACTACAGGTGCTTATTGATGTACAGCTTCTTTCTGTCACAATGAGTAAAGGAAGATCAACAGGAATAGACTGGAAACAGCTCTATGCCCTTCAAAATATTAAACTCTCAGCGAGTGCTGCGAATTATAATAATATAACGACAACTATCCCTGCTGATGGTGTTATAACAGATACCGCGGCCGTTGGTGGAAGTGCTTCACAGCTTTTAACTATGAGTGCTAGTGGTCAACTCACAGAAGTAATTAAATTTTTAAAGACACAAGGAAAAGTTAAATCTATTTCTAATCCTAAGGTATTAACATTAAATAATCAACCGGCATTAATCACTGCAGGAACAGAATACTTTTATAAAATCATATCTTCAACCAATCAACAAGGAACAGGCGGCGGTGTAGCAGCAACTACACAAAATGATAGTGTTAATTCTGTATTTGCGGGTGTTTTATTAACTATTACTCCTGAAATTTCTGATGATAAAACAATCACTTTAAAAATTAACCCTTCCATTTCAGAAACAACCACAGATATTTCAAAAACTGCAAATACAGGTAGAACTATGCCACCCGATTTAAGCCGCCGTCAATTATCTTCAGTTGTAACAGTAAAAGATGGAAGTAGAATTATTTTAGGTGGTCTTATTACCTCTAAAAGAACTAATGACACTAATCAAGTTCCTATTTTAGGAAGTATTCCAATCCTTGGGTATTTATTTAAACATGAAAAAGTACTTAAGACGGTTGAAGAACTTGTTATTATTATATCACCACATATTATAAAAAAAGAAAAAAACTCTCTTTCACTTTCTGATTTAGGCTATGAAGGTATTAGTGATTCACTTTTACAGCCAAAGTCTGCTTTAAAAAAGAAAAAGATAGTCAAACTTAATACACATAACGAAAACAAGTAAGGTCTTAGATAGATGAACAGTATCTTTGTTAATTCCAAAAATGTTTTCTTAGATACAGTCAACTCTAAAGATTATGTACAGTTAGATCGTGTATCAACTATATATCAATCTTTAAAAGACTCCATTAAAAAACCTCTTAAGATGATTCTTTTATATGGCAAACCAGGAACTGGTAAGAGTATGTTCTTAACAAAGCTCCACCATGACCTTTGTGAATCGAGCAATATTTACCTTTATCAAACACCAATTTTAGATGAGAGTGAATTTTATAAAACTTTGGCCCAAGACATTTTTCAAACAAAGTATAACGATACACTTAATTTTACACAGTTTATGAAAATAGTAAAAAATCAAGAAAATCAAGAAATACCTGTTGTTCTTTTGGATGAAGCGCAACTCTATTCTGAACTCTTAATGGAAAAGATAAGACTTTTATCAGATACAAGAAGTATTAAATTTGTTATTTCACTCCATAAAACGGAACGAGAAGATCTTATAGCAAAGGAGCACTTTCAAACACGAATTTGGGAAACTATAGAACTTGAAAATGCTTCAAAAGCAGAATTGAAAATATACATACAAAAAAAGCTAATGAAAGCGAACTGTTTTGATACGGCAAATATGTTTAGCACTCATACAGTAAAAAAAATATATAAACTTACACATGGCAACTATAGAGATACAAATAAATTACTTTATACACTTTTTGATATTTATACTACATATGAACAGCATAGTAATATATATCCTCTCAACACAACAAAAGTACCAAATAAATTTGTAGAAATGGCTGCTATACATACAGGGTTGATACATGCTTAATATTCATGAACTTGAAAAACAATGGAAAATTTATAAAATAAAATCTTATTTACCTTATGCCCTTATTATCGTGAGTCTTAGCATTATAGCACTCATTACATACATTTTTTACGATACCCAGACAAAAACAAGACTACAACATATTAAAAAATCTCCTACTGTTAAGCATGTGCAAGTAAATATAAAAAAAATAAAAGCAAGAGATACGAATAAAACAATAATTCAGCTAAAAGCTAAAAAGATTTCAAAACCTAAACTACAGACAGAAAAACAAGATAAGCTCTTACCATCTATGAACTTTATGAAAAACATTCAACATGAAGCACAAATTTATACCCATAGTTCAGACCCTATTAAGGAAAAAACGACAAAAAGAATACGAAAAAAAATAAAGAAAAAGACATCTACAAATACAATAGAAGATGTAAGAATAAAAGAAGTTCCTAAAATACATAAAGAACAAAAACCGGATATTACAATAGAAAGAAAAGAAACACAAAATGATATCATGGACATAATTAAGCGTTTTAAAAAGAACAATAATCCAGCACTGAGCCTTTTTGTCGCAAAAAAATATTATGAACTCGGTAAGTATGAACAGTCATACAATTATGCCCTGATTACGAATCAGATTAATTCAAATATAGAAGCTAGCTGGATTATATTTGCTAAATCATTGGTGAAGTTAAATAAAAAGAATAAAGCTATTTTTACGCTTAGAGAGTATATTAAATCTTCGCATTCTAGTAATGCTGAGCTATTATTAAATGAAATCAAATCAGGAAAGTTTAAATGAAAATAATAATTCTTTTTTTACTCACATGTAATCTATATGCTATGAATATGAAACAAAATTTATTTACACTCTACCAAAATAAAAAATATGATAAAGTCTGCAGCATAGGATTCAGTAATTTTCAAAGGTATAAAAAAGATGAAGAGTTTGTAAGTTTATATGCCTTTGGATGCCTTAATGCTGATTATATTGATAGATTGGCCATTCCTATAGCAACGTTAAAATTTTCAAAAGAAGCCCGAGCAAATGCTGCATATTTTTCAGTTATTTTAATGCAAAAAAAGCTACTTTATCATGCACTAATAGACAATTATGACCTTTCTAAATACATATTACCTTCTACTGACTATGTTCTTTCTAAAGTTTTTGATTTATATTCTAAACTTGGCAAACATGAGTCAAGAGCATTTTATCTTTTTCAAGACCCAACAGATAAAAAACTTACATATAAGCTTTATATTACAAAAGATTATAAAGTCTATAAAATGGTTATTGAAGAATATTATGATACAATGATTCTAAAACGTCATGTATACTGGTAGGAGTACTTGTGGATAGAATAACGACAGATTTACTCGCAAACGGTTCTATTATGAAGAGTCAGGTAGACAGACTCTTAGCAAAAGGTATCAGCGAAAATTTAATATTACGAGATCTTACTCTCTCAGGTTTTATGACAAAAGAGAGACTTATAAGATTTATAGTCCAAAAGATAAGAGAAGGTGTTTACGACCTTTCTATCATTGATAATTATGATTATATTAAAGAAAAATCGGTGCTTGAAAGATTGGCAGAAGAACTTGATTTACTCTTTATTGACCTAGATTCAATAGATATGGACTATAGTCTCATAGAAAGAATTCCTCTCAATCAACTAGAAAAGCACAATAGTATTCCAATTTCTCAAGATGATATGAGCATTACTATTGCTTTTAGTGATCCACTGGATATGGAAGCTCAAGAAGCCATCCAAAGACTTTTTCCAAGAAAAATTTTAAAAATTGCTTTGGCAACAAAAAAACAAATTCTTTCTTATTTATATAAAATTGGTTTAAAAGACAGTATCAAAGACCTAGTCAAAAAAATACGGGATGAGCTGAATTCCATCAGTAGCATAGAAGAACAGCAAGAAGCATCTTCCATATTACTTCTTATTGATGTTGTTCTCAAAACTTGTATTAATGCCAGAGCCAGTGATATTCACGTCGAGCCAACAGAGAAAAACTGTGTTGTTCGTGGCCGTGTTGATGGTAAACTCACCGAAATGTTCATATTTGAAAAAGATATTTATCCTCCTTTGGCCTCAAGAGTAAAATTACTTGCTAATCTTGATATTGCAGAAAAAAGAAAGCCTCAAGATGGACGTTTTTCAACATCTGTTGGAGCAAGAGAATATGATTTTCGTATTTCTACACTGCCCATTTTATATGGTGAATCTATTGTTATGCGTGTTTTGGATAAACAAAAAGCTTTAGTTCGACTCGAAGATGCAGGGATGGACAGCAATAGTTACCAAAAATTTCTAAAAGGTCTTAAAGCACCTTACGGTATTATTCTTGTTACAGGGCCTACAGGAAGCGGTAAAACTACAACACTTTATGGTGCTTTAAATGAATTGAGAAATATTGAAGATAAAGTTATTACAGTTGAAGATCCTGTTGAGTATAGAATGAACCTTATCCAACAAGTACAAGTGAACTCTAAAGTAGGACTTAGCTTTGCCGATGCTCTTCGATCTATATTAAGACAAGATCCCGATAAAATTATGATTGGAGAAATTCGTGATCAAGAAACACTTGAAATTGCAATTAAAGCTGCTTTAACAGGACATATGGTCATTTCAACACTCCACACAAATGATGCAATTAGCGCCATTCCAAGAATGTCAGATATGGGTATTGAACATTACTTAATTAGTGGGGCACTTGTGGCTATTCAGGCACAAAGACTCGTGAGGAAAATATGTACCCACTGCAAAATAGAAGATGATTTATCAGCTTCAGTTTTAGAAGAAATTGAAGGAATCATACCTGAAGGAACTATATTTTACAAAGGCAAAGGTTGTAAAGAATGTGCGGATACGGGATATATGGGAAGAGAAATGATCTGTGAAGTACTCAACATATCAGAAGAACTCTCTTCAATGATTGCAAAAGGTACATCAAAAGAGCAGATGCTTGAACAAGCTAAAAAAGAGGGGTTTATTGGGCTCTTTCAAAATGGTATTCAAAAAGCAATTGATGGAGTTACCAGTATAGAAGAGATTTTAAAGGTGGCAAAAGTATGAAGTATTTTGTAGCGACTATCTTAACAAAAGGTAAAAAAGAAGAAATTGGCTTATATGCAGATAACAAACAAGAAGCAAATAGTTACGCAAAATTAAAATTTTCAGGTATTTTAATTAAAGTCGCCGAGGCACAAGAACCTTTGGATGTACAACTTAAAAGATTTAAAACAACTTTTTTATCAAACATTAAAAAAAGAAAAATCAAACCAGATGCTCTTATTGCAGCCATTAGGCAACTTGCAGTTATGACAAATGCCGGTATATCAATTCATGATTCCTTAAGTGAAATTGCAAATGCTACGACAGATGAAGCTTTAAAATTTGTTTTTTCAAAAATTGCAGAAGATATTAATGCTGGACTTTCAATATCAGCAGCGATGCAAAATTTTCGCTATGAGCTGGGAAATCTAACCATTGCAATGGTAGAACTTGGAGAAAAAACTGGTAATTTGGACGAAGCATTGTATTCTTTAGCAGATATGCTTGAAGAAATTCGTGCCAATATTATAAAATTTAAAAAAGCAATGGCATATCCACGAAATGTGATGATTGCTATGGCAGTTGCCTTTACTATTTTAATATCATATGTTGTTCCAAAATTTAAGAGTATTTTTGAACAACTTCATGCTGAGTTACCTCTGCCAACATTAATATTAATGAAACTTGAATATATTTTCAATAATTTTGGTCCTTACGTTTTAGCTGGACTTGCATTATCTTTTATAATTTTCAAATACCTCATTAATACTTATGAACATATTCGATATGGTTGGCATAAATTTTTGCTAAAAACATACTTAATTAAAAATATTATTAAATTTGCTACATTAAGTAGATTTACATTAGTATTTTCTGAACTTATTCGTGCGGGTATCCCTATAGCAGAGGCACTTGAGACTTCGACTTCAATGGTTGATAATCTTCCCTTAAAGAGAAAGCTACAATCTGTTATTCACACAGTTGAAAAAGGGGGAACGCTCAACAAAGGCTTAGAAGAAACTAATCTTTTTGAAAATATGATTATACAAATGGTGCGAGCCGGCGAAGACAGTGGTACGCTTGATACTATGATTAAAAAAGTAGCCGAATATTACAAGATGCGTTTTGATGCTATTATAGATGGACTCAGTGAAGCAATTGAACCAATTATGCTACTTATTATTGCATCTATGGTTATTTTACTCGCACTTGGTATCTTTTTACCTATGTGGAATCTTGGACAAGCCGTTCAAGGTGCAGGATAAAAACTCAAATGTTACTTAAACAAAAATTGTTTTAAGTAACATTGCTATTTATGCTAAATTTGTATAAACTTTTTGAACATCTTCATCATCTTCAAGTCTCTCAAGTATTTTATCTACATCAGCATGTTCTTCTTCTGTAATTTCTATTGGTGTATTTGCTATTCTTTCTAATGTTGCTTTTGTAATTTCTACACCCATTTTTTCCAATGCTTCATGCATCGTTCCAAAACTTGTATAATCAGTTGTAACCAATACTAAACCTTCTTCTGCTTCAATTTCTTCAAGTCCTGCATCTATAAGTTCAAGTTCCAACTCTTCAATGTCCATATTTTCAGAAAGAGGAAATTCAAAAATAGCTTTCCGTGAAAACATAAATTCCAAAGAACCATTTGTAAGCATCTCTCCACCATTTTTATTAAGTGTACTTTTTACATTTGCAACTGTTCTTGTATTATTATCAGTTGCACATTCTATAAAAAGAAGAACACCATGTGGTGCTTTTCCTTCAAAATTTACCTCTTTCATGTCAGAACTATCTTTAGCAGTAGCTCTTTTTATAGCTGCATCAATATTGTCTTTTGGCATATTTTCAGATTTTGCATTAAGAATTGCAGTTCGTAGTTTTGCATTCATATCAGGATCACCGCCACCCTCTTTTGCTGCCATTGTAATTACTTTACCAAGTTTTGGAAACAATTTAGACATTGCTCCCCATCTTTTTAACTTTGATGCTTTTCGATATTCAAACGCTCTACCCATAAAAAAATTCCTTTTTACAATTATTTTTGAAATTATACCATTTTCAATGTATAATGCACTCTAAGGAATATGAATGAGACTTAGCTTTAGACTAAAACACCATTTTTTTAGTGCTTTTCGTGAATTATTTGTGCACCATCATGGCTCTTTGGAGTTTCGTGCAAAGATTTTTGCACTTTTAATTGCTGCCAATGAAGATGCAACAGTTGAAAACTATATTCTTATTAAAAGAATTGGTCTTAAATTATACAAAGAAGATACTGATAGAGCTGATTTACTTATGCTTTCAAGCAAAGAGATGGTAAAAAAGGTCAAAGAAGATAATGGCCTGAACCTTGATTCTCTTGCACTAAATATCCAAAAAGAATTAAAAATTATCCCCAGATATGCAAAAAAAATAGATATTGATGCACTAAGAGAATTTCTAAAGTTTACACATAATAATGATACACTTACATATCAAGAAAATATTTTGGAATTTTTAGAAAATATAAAAAATGAAATACTCAACCAACACAAGAACAAAGGGTAATTATGGATTTACAAACATTAGCACTCCACGCCGGATATGAAAAAGACACACAAGGAACAATGGCTGTTCCAATTTACCAGACGACTGCTTATGAATTTAGAGATGTCGAGCATGCTGCAAACTTATTTTCATTAAAAGAACTTGGAAATATTTATACCCGTTTAAATAATCCTACAACAGATGTCTTTGAAAAACGTTTTACAGAGTTAGAAGGTGGAGAGGCTGCAATTGCAACATCAAGTGGTATGAGTGCCATCTTTTTTGCTCTTGCCAATGCAGCACAAGCCGGTGATAATATATTGTGTGCTACACAACTTTATGGAGGTAGTCTTACACTCAGTGCACATACACTAAAACGATTTGGCATAGAAGCAAGATTTTTTGATGTACATCAACCAGAGCAGATACAAAACTTAGTCGATAAAAAGACAAAAGCAATATTTTTTGAATCACTTACAAATCCAAGTATTGATGTAGCAGATATACAAGCCATTACAAATATTGCAGATTCCCATAATATTTTAACAATAGTAGATAATACCGTAGCGACTCCTGTTTTATGTCGTCCTTTTGAATTTGGTGCAGATATTACAGTACACAGTGCCAGTAAATACACAACAGGACAAGGGCTTGCTATAGGTGGCATAATGGTTGAGAGAAAAGGCCTTATAAACAAGCTTAAAGATAACCCCCGTTATGCCCATTTTAATGAACCAGATGCTTCTTACCATGGTTTAGTCTATACAGAAGTTGGACTGCCTCCTTATACACTCAGAGCCAGACTTTCACTTTTACGCGATTTAGGTGCGGCTCTATCACCCTTTAATTCATGGCTCTTTATTCAAGGAATAGAAACGCTTACATTACGCATGAAAGAACATTCTAAAAATGCACTGATACTTGCAGAATTTTTAGAATCACACCCTAAAGTAAAAAAAGTAAACTATCCAGGATTACAGAGTAATAAAAACTATAAAAATGCACAAAAATATTTTCAAGATGGACTTTGCAGTGGACTGCTTAGTTTTGAAGTTGAGAGTTTTGATAAAGCAACAAAAATTGTCAATGCAACAAAACTCTACTCCATTGTTGTCAATATTGGGGATTCAAAATCAATCATTACACATCCGGCATCAACAACACATCAACAACTTTCACATAATGAACTTATTGCTTGCGGTGTTTCAGAAGGACTTATACGAATATCATGTGGTTTGGAAAGTGCTAAAGATTTAATAGAAGATCTCAAAGAAGCACTTGAAGCATAATTAAGACTGTTTTGCTAAAATACTATTACTAATTTTCGGAGAACTATCAACTTGTCTTTAAACCTGCAAACGTATACAGAACATTTTACAAATCCACTCTATCTTGAAAGTGGACGTATTTTGGAACCATATGACATAACATATGAAACATATGGAACACTCAATGAAGATAAAAGCAATGTAGTTGTTGTATGCCATGCGCTCACAGGTTCTCATCATGCAGCAGGTCTCTACGAGGGAGAGAATAAAGCTGGTTGGTGGGATGGTTTTATAGGTTCAGGTAAAGCAATAGATACAGACAAATATTTTGTTATTTGCTCCAATGTCATCGGCAGTTGTTTTGGTTCAACCGGTCCTATGAGTCTGCAGTATTCCCATCATGAACCTTACCGATATAAGTTTCCCGTAGTCAGTATAAAAGATATGGTCAAAGCACAACGTATTCTTTTTGACAGACTCGATATACACAGAGTTCATGCCATAGTCGGTGGTTCTATGGGCGGTATGCAAGCATTGCAATTTGCTATTCACTACCCAAATTTTGCAAATAAAATAATAGCACTAGCTACAACACATGCAACTCAGCCATGGGCCATTGCTTTTAATAAAGTTGCTCAAGAATCCATACTCAATGATCCAGATTTTAAACAAGGCTATTATGACCCGGATCTTTTAAAAGAGCAAGGTCTTTCTGGTATGGCAGTTGGACGTATGGCCGGACATATTAGCTTTTTATCCCATGAATCAATGCGTAAAAAATTTGGCAGAGATTATAAACTTACAGATGGACTTTATGAGCTTTTTGGAAAATTTCAAGTAGAATCATATTTAGAATATAATGGTTATAATTTCACTAAATGGTTTGACCCCTTAGCGTATTTATACATAACAAAAGCAATCAATATATACGATTTATCTCGTGGTTTTGACTCTTTAGCAGAAGCTTTTAAAAGAGTTACCGCAGCTCTGTATTTAGTAAGCTTTAAAAATGATCTTCTTTTTAAGAATATTGAAATGCAAGAAATTGCAGATGAATTGCAAAAAATAGGCAATAAAAATTATAATTATATTGATATAGAAAGTGACTATGGGCATGATGCTTTTTTAGTAGAGTTAGATAAATTTAAAACTTATGTAAAGGATGCATTAGATGGCTAAAGAAAAATTTGAAACAAAATTAGAAAGTGCTAAAAAAATATTGCAAACACTTATGAACCCGGACATTACGCTCGAAGAGAGTGTTAAGGCATATGAAAAAGGGATGAAAGAGTTAAATGAATCTCAAAAAATGCTTGAAGATGCACAAATAAAAATTCAAAAGATAAAAACTGAGCAATGATAGCAGCCGTTTTACAACTCAACGCACAAGGTATGAGTTCTACAAAACTCTATAACTATGTACGTATTGCAAGTAAAAAGAACGTAAAACTTTTACTTCTAGGTGAGTATGTTCTTAACCCTTTTTTTAAGGAGTTAGAGCATATGTCTGTTTCTATGATTAAAGAGCAGGCCCTTCATCAAATCAAAGTTCTAAAAGAGCTTTCAGCTACCTATAATATGCTTATCATTGCTCCTCTCATTATTGTAAAAAAGAATAAAGTATACAAATGTATCGCTAAATTTGCACCTGCTTCAATATCTTATTATAATCAACAAATTCTTATCAATTATGCCCACTGGAATGAAGAAAAATTTTTTGCAAATGAAGTCACAAAAGTTCAATCTCCTATGGTTTTTAAGTTAGATGGCTTTAAATTTGCAGTTATAAGTGGATTTGAACTCCATTTTGATGAAATTTTTGCTAAACTTACTAATAAAAACATTGACTGCTTGCTTGTTCCCAGTGTTTCTACTTTTGAATCATATGAAAGATGGAAAGCTCTCGTTCTTTGTAGAGCTTTTACTCATAATATGTATATATTAAGAGCAAACAGAATCGGAGAGTATAAAGCAAAAGAATCTACATGGAAGTTTTATGGAGATTCTGTTTTAGTATCTCCAAATGCAGAACTCACAAACCATTTAGGGAACAAAGAAGAGTTAATGATAGTTGATATGAGTCATACAGATGTCATACAAGCAAGACGTATGTGGGGCTTTAAAGAGGCTATGAGTAAAAGAATTCATTAAACACAAAAAGGATTTATTATGATGCACTATTTTCACCGTCAAGTACAACTCTGGGGAGAATCAACACAAGAAAAACTCCAAACTAAAAAAATAGCAATTATTGGAGCGGGCGGATTAGGTTCGTCTCTTGCTTTTGCATTGGGAGCTTCTGGAATTGGTGAAATTCATATAATTGATTTTGATGAAGTGAGTCTGCATAATATTCATAGACAAGTTGCTTTTAAAATGGGTGATGAGGGCAAAAATAAAGCACAAATAAATGCCCAAACTATCGAGCAACGATGCCCTTTTGCCAAAGCAATTGCACATGATTGTAATTTTGAGCAGTGGAGTGAAAAAAATATACATGTAGATCTTATTATAGATGCTACAGACAACCTTCCAACACGTGGAGATATCAATACATATGCAAAAAAAGTAAATACCCCATGGATATATGGCAGTGTTGAAGCATTCCACGGGCAGGTTTGTTTTATTGATAAATCATCTTTTAATGATGCTTTTAAAATTGTTCAAAAATCACCGGCAGGTATCGCAGCACCAATAGTAATGCATATAGCTTCTCTTCAAGCAAATTTGGCCTTAAGATATTTGGCAGGTTTAAGCGTTAAAAAAGATTTTCTTTATTATCTCTTCTTTAACGAGGAAGGTGAACTGATTACTCAGAAATTTGGGCTTCCAACAGAGGATTAATCATATTTAAAAAATCATCACGAGCTTGTGCATTAGCACTTGCTATGATGTACCCCTGATGACTAATAGGGTCAATATTTGTACCTTCTAAATCTGTCACAAATCCACCAGTATTTTTAATAATAAGACATGCAGCTGAGAGGTCCCAAGCATGTGCAGATTTTGGAAAGTAGGCTATATAATTACTATATGCACCTTTTGCTACCATACACATAGAATAGGTAATAGAGCCTCCGATAGAAGTAAGCTTTTTTACTTTATCTTCTTTAAACAGCTGATTAAGCGTTTTTACAATCGGGTGAGATCGTTCAGGTTTAAAATTTACCACGGCAACTGTAGCATTTTCTCGTAGTGGCAGTGTTAACATTCCAATATAAGATTTAGCTCCTTTTTCTGTTTGAAAAAACTCATTTGTAAAAGGGTTAAAAACAATACCCACACTTACATCACCATTTTCAATGAGTGAAAGATTTATTGCCGCTGTATTTTCATGTGTTATAAAGGCCCATGTACCATCGATGGGATCAATAGCCCAATAAGGTTTAGAGGTGTCAATATCATCACACTGCTCTTCTCCCATGACTTGTATATTAAAACTGTCTTTGAGCCGCTTGGTCATATAATCTTGTACTTGCTGGTCTATATTTGTTATAGGCGTATTATCACCTTTAAATTCATAAGAGAAAGTATTTGTTTCTCTTGCTTCTTTAATGATTCTTCCTGCCTCTTCGACAATCTGTTTTGCAATAATTAAATAGATATTTCTCATAATCAGCCTTTGCTTTTTGCCTGTTTATGAATAGAATAAAAAATGTATTTATAGTGTTTAATGATTTTTAAATGTAAGTAAGTGGTGGGTTCTGAGTGACTCGAACACTCGACCGCTCGGTTATGAGCCGAGAGCTCTAACCAACTGAGCTAAGAACCCACTTTATGTTGGTAGGTCGGAATTATACAAGGAAATTCCTTACATAATCCTTATTATCTCTTGTCTATTGCGTATTTATCATCCAAATTGAAAATATATTGAGATAGCCCCAAAACGAGAGCAAAGATGTCTCAGTAACACCCTGCTCTTTTAACTCTTCTAAAAGAGGTTTATATAATTCCAACCACGTTTGTCGAGCTTTTGCATCAATTCTAAATGGTGCATGACGTCCGACCATTCTAGGTGCTCCTCTATTTGTATTAAAATACGCAGGTCCCCCGCATATTTGTATGAAAAAGTCTGCCGAATTTACTTTTGCTTGTTCAAATTCTGTATCATCTTGAGGAAAAAGTTGATAAATATCACTTTTCTTGATTGCATCATAATGTTTTGAGACTAATTCTCTTACACCTTTTTCACCTACTTCAAGTAAAAACTCTGGTATTGGCTTTATAACTGGTGGTCTAACACCAAATTGTGCCTGACTTATTTCTAAATTCATTTTTCTTCTTCTCCATTTTTTGTTGGTTTTTTAATTTTATAAACAACTGCATATAAAAGTGGTACATATAAAAGATTAAGTACCGTTGCCCATGCTATACCATAACCAAGTGAAACAGCCATCGGCTGTAGTATTTTTGCTTGTCCTGATGCAAAAAAGATAAGTGTCAATAATCCAAGTACAGTCGTTAAAGATGTCAATAAAATTGGTCTCAGTCTCGTTTTTGCTCGTTGCATCAATTCTTCTGTATCTTTAGCATTTTTAATAAAATCTACCATAATGAGACCGTCATTTACTACAACCCCTGCAAGCCCTACTATACCGATAAGTCCCGGCATGGTAAGATTAAGCCCCATCAACCAATGGCCAACATATACTCCAAGCAACACCAAAGGAATAGTACTAATAACAATCAAAGATTTTTTTATAGAATCAAAAAGCCATACCAGTGTGATAAAAATTAAAAATATTGCTATAAGTCCTGATTGTAACATCTCTTTTTTATTTTTATTATTCTCTTTTTCTTCACCTTTTATATCGACTACGAGGCCTTTTTGTTTAAATTCTTCTAACAAAGGTTTTATTTTTTTCATAAGTTCAGAGGAGGTTATAATTTTTTTATTAGTTGAAGCATACAAGCTTCGGACCCTTTTGCCATTTTCTTTTTTCAATGTTACAAAACTTTGTATATATTTAAAATCACAAATTTCTTTGAGTGCTATGTATGTATCAGAACCAGGTACTTGTAACTCCACTCTATTTATTGAATTAATATTATTATTTAAATTACTTTCTAAGCGTATACGAACCAAACCTTTTTTATTAAATAATTTACCATATTCTCCCTTTAAATAATAAGCACGTAATTGGTTTGAAATATCTTGCTCTGTAAAACCCAATTCCTGTCCATACCTGTTTACATGGAGTTTTAATTCTTTTTCCCCCAATATTGCATCATCTGCAATATTATATACCCCTTTTATTGTGCTAAGTTTTTTTTCTAAAATTTTTAAATAGGGAACAACATTTTTCCCATCTTTTGAACTCAAACTAATTTCAACATCATGTGCAACAATTCCAGTACCGGGAACCTTGACAACTAACTCTTCAAAACCTGACTTTTGATTGGCCAATTCTTTTTTAATCTTCTTTGCTATCTCTTTTGCATCATGTTTTCTTGTTTTTACATTTGAGTTATATTCAATGGAAAGATACGGGCTTATATATTTATCGAACAAATTTTGTGGAGCCCTTTCATGTAAATCAATAAAAATATGGAACATATTTTCACCAAGTTCTGCCCTATTTTTAGCATCCATTTTAAAGCCGATAACAGATGTGACAGAAGCAACATCCTTTTTATCAATATTTTTCAATATAATATTTTCAAGTTTTGTAACAATTTTTTCTGTATCTTTGAGTTCATTATTAATATTAACTTTTCCATAGACATAAACCTGAGTATTGTCAAAATCCGGAAAAAGTTGAAATTTAGCATTTTTCATCATTACAAATTCAAGGGCAAGAATAGTTAGTACAATAACGCTTAAAGAGACAACCTTCCTTTTAAAGAAAAAATGCAATGCTTTGCTATACCATACATACATTTTTTGCCAAAATCTTTTTGTAAAACTTCCTTCCTTTGAAACCCGCAAAAAATCATACGCATGCAGTGGTAAAAAATAGAATGCTTCAAAAAGAGAAGAAAGAAGCAATACTGTTATCATAATAGGAATTATTTTTATAAACATTCCCATTTCACCTGTCATTAAAAGCATAGGTAAAAATGCGAAAACTGTTGTCAATGTTGCTGTAACTACAGCCGGAAACATCTCTGCTGCACCATTAATTACAGCCTCTTTTCTGTCCATACCTTCTTCTAGATGCCTGTAAATATTTTCAGCCACTACAATGGCTTCATCCACAAGCATACCTAGTGCAATAAGAGCGCCTAAAAGAGAAAGCATATTCAGACTGTCACCAAGTATTTCTGTGACGATGAGTCCAATCATAAAACTTACAGGTATTCCAAGAGCAACAACAAAAGCAATTCCCTTATTAATAAATACAAGCATTGCCAAAAAAACAAGCATTAATCCAAAAATTATATTTGAAAAAACAGTATTGAGACGGTTTTTAATCCATACAGAAGTATCTGTATAAATATTATAATCTAATTCATGATGTTTTAATTTCTGCTTTTTTAATAATATTCGTATTTTTTTCACTAAAGCAATAGCATTCCCATTTTTACTTTTTGTAACATTAATAGAGATGTTTCTTACACCATTATAATGAGAAAGTTCTGCTGCATCACTCAATTTAAAAGAGACATCGGCAATATCACCTATTTTCACCCTTTTTCCACCGATATCAAGCAGTGTATTTTCAACTGTCTGCTTTGTTTTTTCACCATTATATGTTGAAATATATAAATGATGTGCTTTTTGTTTAATAGTACCTATGGGGAAAATAGAACTTATTTTACTCATTTGTGCAACAACAAGAGTGGAAGAAAGACCATAGGCACGTATTTTTTGAGGATTTAATTTGATAGCTAGTTCTTCATCAGCATCACCACGAATAGTAATATCACTTAAATCTTTAAATTTACTCAACTCTGTTTTTAATTCATCTGCACGTTTAAGAAGCTTTTCTTTTGAGATATCACCAGAGAGTGCTATAAGCACAAGAGGAAAAGAATGTGTCTTTATCTTGGCTATAGGTTCATTCATATCAGCCGGTAAATCTTTTTTTACACTGCTTATAACATCTTTAACATCATTTAAAACCGTAATATTGTTAGAACCGTTTTTTATCTCTGCACTAATAAGAAAAGAACCATTTTTTATGCTACTTTTAATATCTTTGAGTGCATCAATATTTTGTAAATCATCTTCTATTGTCTGCACTACCATTTTATCAAGTATATCAGCAGATGTTCCCGCATACCCTCCTTTAATAGTGATTTTATCCATATTCATAGGTGGAAATATTTCTTTTGGAATATTTATATATGCAAAAATTGACAACATCAAAATAAAAATTAATAATATATGATTTAATAATGGTTTTTCTATAGCGAATGCTATGAACTTACGAATCACGCTAATTCCTTTCTCTTAAAAAAGTGTATCAAGTATTTGATTTTTAAACTTTATGGATTCTACTGAAGCACTAATGAGTTTATGTTCTTCTTTGAGTGTGTCATATTCTACTTTTAATTTTGCAATATTTCTACTCTTAAAATAAATCTGCTCTGTAATATAAATTTTGGGAAAAGCAAACATTGCAATAAAACTCAAGGTAAATACTATATATAAAAAGTAGTTTAACCCCAATTTTTGTTTTGAAACAATTAAAACATCAATTTCATCTAAAAGTTCACTTTTATCATTCATTTAAATATCCATTTGAAATAAACGCATTTTTGCACTTCGACTTCTAACATTTTCTTTAATTTCATCTTCTTTTGCCATAATTGGCTTTTTACTTATAACTTTCCCCAGTTGATGGTTATTTCCACAAGTGCATCGAAATGCTTCTGGAGGGCAGATACACGATTTTGACCATTTTATAAACTCTTGTTTAACAATTCTATCTTCTAAAGAATGAAATGAAATAATCGCAATTTTAGCTTCTGGCAGTTTTGCACTTTCAATACTTGCAAGCAAAGACTTTAATTCTCCAAGTTCATCATTTACTTCTATACGGATTGCCTGCATAAGAAGTGTTGCCGGATGAATTTTCTTTCCTCGTGGCATATGTGATTTTAGTGTTTCACTTAACTCTTTTGCCGAATAAAAAGGGCGATTTTGCACTATAGTATCTGCTATTTTTTTATAATTGCGTAACTCTCCATATTCTAAAAGAATTTTTTCTAATTCAGGTTTTGCATATTCATTTACAACCTGAGAAGCATTAAGCGGAGCATCTTTATCCATACGCATATCCAGTGTATCACTTTCATATGAAAAACCCCTTTCTTTTTGATCTAGCTGTAATGATGACACGCCTATATCAGCAAGTATTCCTTTAATCTGCTTAGGGTCTATTTCTTGTAATATTTCTTTTATTATCTGAGAAAACCGACCTTTTCGTATACTTACTCTTGGTGCATATTTCTCAAGCCGTTTAGTAGAAAAATCAATAGCAGTTTGATCTTGATCTATTGCTATAAGTTGTACATTGGGATTTTTTTCAAGGATCATTGAAGAGTGCCCTCCATACCCCATAGTACAATCAATAATTATGCCTTCATTAATATCTTCAAAAGCTTTGATAACTTCTCGATATAAAACCGGAATATGTGGAATATTTTGCAAACGACACCCTATATCTTATAATTTATTAGTTATTATACATCAAATTTGATTTAGGTTTAATTTTTTATACTGTATCATTGAGTGGTAATTAAAATAAAAGGTTTTTTTATGCTTATACAATACCAAAATGAGCTACTAGCATTAGCACTGATTTTGATACTTTTGCTTCTTTATGTTTCCCTAAAAAGAAAAGCGACGACGACAAAAAAAGAAATACATGAAGAGGACAAACAAGAAGTATTGCAACAAACCCCTCTTCAAACAAAAACTTCTAGTGTAGACCAATCAGAAAAAATTTCTACTACTACTATAAAAACTACCGTTCCCGCCCATGGAAAAATAACAAAAGAAGACTTTAAAACTTTTAAGGGAGAACGAGTACTCTTGGCCGAAGACAATATCATTAATCAAAAAGTCATTTTAGGCCTTTTAGGGGATAGTGGTATGGACATAGTTATTGCAAATGACGGACAAGAAGTACTTGATATTTTAAAAAGTGATAATGACTTTATGCTTATTTTAATGGATGCCCATATGCCTCGCATCGATGGTTTTGAAGCAACAAAAATTATACGAAAAACTCCTCTCTACGATGATATTACGATTGTTGCA
>JALUXS010000089.1 GCA_027013185.1 Sulfurimonas sp. | reverse complement strand
GGAATTATGGTGGGCTTAGTGCTTTTTAGCTCATCAGTTGCATTACTTTTATACCTAAGACAGGGAAAGTCAAAAGAGGTGACTCAAGCAAGCACTGAAGTATATGTTGCAGCAAAAGAGTTAAAAAAAGGGGATTTGCTTGATGCGCAGTCTATCGTAAAAGCAAAACTGCCGACAAGTTACATAAACTTCACGCCCTTAACCGACAGTGAAATCATAAGCCGTTATGCTAATGTAACTATTTATAAAGGAGAGCCTATTCGCTCCCAAAAAATATCTGCCGTAAAACCAGCAAAGCAAGTCAAAACAGTAAATACGGTAAAGAAATCTATACCAAAAGCGACTGCCCCAAAACTAACACAAGTAACGCAAGACACGATAAGTGTCTCTTTATCTGTATTTAAAAACAACAACACGCTTTTAAAAGCAGGAGATTATGTAGATATTGCCTCTGTTGTTCCTACAAGCAGTAAAAACAGGGCAGGTGACTTTCACACAAATTATGTGGCCTTACATGTAAAGATAAATAACTTTATAAATCATGGGAAAGTTACAAATACACTTACTACATATAATGCTAAAAAACAAATGATACGAGCCGACAGTGTTGTTTTACTGATGTCACCAAAAGAGATTAAAAACTTTTTGGCTCTGTATTATAAAACACAGGCACTTAACAACAATCGTGTTTACAATACACGCAATTATGGTGGTCAATTATGGATGATAAAAACACCAAAAAAGATAGATGCAAATCTACAGGCAGAAAAAAAACGTCTTATGGTTGACAGAAGAGTTTTGGCGAAAAAAAGAAAGAAAATAGCAAAGAGAGTGAAAATATCTTATGAAAAATAGACATGGTTTTCGCAACGGTTTTGGTATGGGACAGATTATGGCAATGTTGCTTGTCGTGCTACCTACCCTTGCTTTTGTTTTAACACTTATGATAGATTATTGGTCTGTTATGCAAGAAGATTACAAATTAAAACTCATTGCAAATCAAGTTTCACAGGTACTTGATGGAGAACAGGACTTACGAGCAGCTAATTTAAATGCCACTCTAAATGGCTCAATCAATAATATCTGTCCAAGAGGAACAACTCTAAGTTTTTCTACTCCACAAGATGCACCTACACTTGGTCAAGTAAGTGTTGTCATCCAATATGTGCATAATGGTGCTTACTTTAAAAATAAAACCTTAAGTACACAGATGCAAACCTATTCGTATCACGATCAAAATATATCAATTACTGGCACATGCCAATAAAAAGAGGAAAAAATGAAAAAAATAGTACTATTACTGGGAATTTGTTTACATCTTTTAGCAAATGATATTCTTGTTTTTAACAATGAATACCAAGTTGTTCCCTTACAAAAAAAGCTTAAACGATTAATTGTAGGAAATAAAGAAACCATTAATGTTTCCCTGCTCAATGCGTCTTCATCAAAAGGCTCTTTACTGAAAATTTTTGGTAAAAAGCCGGGAAACACCTCTATACTTCTTATATACAGAGACAACTCTATAGAAAACTATCATGTTTATGTGAATGAAAATCTTGGCTATATACAAAGACTTATTAACACAATTGAACCAAACCTTAGACTCAGCAAAGTAGGCAATGGTTCTACTGTTATTGCCGGAATTTTTCAAAATCCTCATGATAAAAAAAGAATTTATGAAATACTACAAAAAGGCGGTATCGACACAGAAAAATTGATGGATTTAACAAAAACAAAAAAAGTAAATAAAATGATTCGTACGAAACTTTACCTTGTTGCTGTGGACAATCAAAGAGCAAAAGATTTAGGTGGTGTGACAGGGCTGAATTTTTTTAATAAATATGCCAATGCAAAAGTAAATGTTGCCGCTGCAAATTCTGCAACATTTAGTGGTTTCTTGCTAGATAACTTAGGTAATTTTAGTTTACAAACCGGACATTCTGTTCTTGGTACATTAAACTTTTTACAATCAAAAGGCATTGCAACAATTCTTGATGATACGGTTCTTATAACGACTGAAGATAAAAATGCCACGTTTAGAGTCGGAGGCGAGCTTTACATTCCAACAGGCATTACGCAAAATGTAGGTACAGCCCCTACGATTCAAGTAACTTCTAAAGAATATGGGCTGAAGTTAACGCTTACAAGTAAATTTATGCAAAAAAATGGATATATGCATATTAATGTAAATATTCAAGATAGTGCTATTGACCCAAATGAGGCTCATAATGTTTCTCTTGGTGCCGGTATATCCATACCCTCGTTTATCAGTAAAAATATTCAAACAAATGTAGTCGTAAAATCAGAGCAAGTCATTGCACTTGGTGGACGCTTGCACAGTGAAAATTCAAAATCAGAAGATAAAATACCTTTACTCGGTGATATTCCAGTACTTGGAGAACTCTTTAAACATAAAATACAGAACTTAAGTACAACAGATTTAATCTTTCTTTTAGTGCCTCAGATTGTTGACGCAAATAAAGATATAGATGATTCAAGCTTTTATGAAGATTTTAAGAAATCTTCGAATCTCTTACATGCAAAAATTATTAAAGTTAAAAAAAAGAAGAAAGCAAAAGCAGCAAAAACAATGACAATTGAAGACATCAATGTCTCAGAAGCACTTCCTGTAATTGAGTCCGAAACAGATACAGAGGCAGTGGCAGAACCATCAAGCATTGAACAGCCACAGGAGATTGTTGTCAAGGTAAAAGATACTTCTGTAAAAAAAGTACCAGTAACGGTACAGGCTTCCGCAAAGGCAGTAGAACCAGCAAAGGCAGCGATAAAAATAAAAAAGTATGCAGTCAATACACAAAAAATATTTTTACGACAAAAGCCTGTAAATGGTAGGCGTGTTAATGTTTGGAAGAGAGGACATAAATTTAGCTCTGATAAGTCCAAAGTCATTGATGGTATCGCTTGGCTAAAAGTGAAACAAGATTGTTTTTCTACATGTAAAGATGTAAATGCAAGTTTATGGATATCACAAAAATATACCAACATAATATAAGTATAATCAATAGTTGTTCTAAGTAAATATTATTTGCTTTAATTATATAGAAGTGATATAATAATCACAAGTTTATCACAAAAAGAAGGAGAGAATATGATAAAAAATCTATTCAAACGTATTAAGTCACAAAAAGGTATGAGTGGTGTTTTAGTTGCTCTTTTATTAGTTATTGTAGGCGTTGGTTTGGTTGCGGGTGTGAACACATTTATGTCAAGTGCAAAAGATAAATTAGTAAATGATGCAAATACTACTATAAATACTGTAAGTCCTTAATAATATAATTATAAAGCTTTATAATTTCAAAAAACATATGTTACAATTAACATATGACAAATGTAAAACTTCTTGACCAGTTTAGGTCTTTTTACTTCAAAAATTATCCCGAAGATATGGAAACGCAGATTTCCTACTTTTCGGTTTTTGGAGGGCTTGACTGGGAAATTGATACAACACTGCCAATTTCTCAGCTTATACAATCACTTATACTTGAAAACTTTTCACAAATAGATAAAAAAATGTGTGAACTAACACTTCACAATACGCTCAACAGAAAACTACTCAAAGCTTTGGCAACTGGAGATAGACGAATATTTTCAGCTTTTAATAAAGCAGGTCTCAACAACAAAAACGGCGGAGTTGCACTCAACTACTTACAAGAAAAAGGGCTTATCCAAATTGAATATTCAAGAGAAGAACATCCTCGCGAAAGATTCCCAAATACAAAACTCAAACGTGAACAAGCAAGACACCGCATCTCACATAAAGTACTCTTTACAACTCCTTTTATACGGTTTTGGTTTTATTTTATAGTTCCACATATAAAAGAGATACAAAAAGGTGAATATTCTGCTCTGCTCAAAAATTTTGAACTCAAACGTAACAGCTACACCAGTCTTGTATATGAAGAACTCTCAGAAATCCTTTTAAATTATAATTTACGAGATGCCCATATTCTTAGTTCAGGAAGTTATTGGGATGCAAATATTGAAATCGACATTTTAACGCTTACGCAAAATGGCCGTATTTATGTCGGTGAGTGCAAATGGACAAATCATAAAATAAATAAAAAAGAGCTCCATAAAATAAATGATAAATGTAAGAAACTAGGCATCGAACCTACACAAATTGTCTTTTTCTCAAAACGTGGGTTTTCAAAAGAGTTAATGCAACTCAGAGGAGCAAAACTCGCACTCTACAGCAGTGAAGATTTTAAAGCATTGTTAAAAAAGAGTTCAGCTTATACTAACTGACAATACGCAATGCCTGATAAGCTTCTTGAAGCAATTGAAATTTCTGCGTATAATGTTCAACCAAATAAGGGCTTTCATGAAAAATTTTATCTGGATGATACACTTTCGTAAGCTTTTTATAACTTTTCTTTAAAGCATCCTGTGAAGCACCGATGGGACACTCTAAAACTGTATAAAAATGCTTTTGTTCTTCATCAATAGATGCCTTGCTTAAATTACCAAAACTAAAACTTGCAAAATCAGAATAAAGTTTTGACATAAAATGATTGTCATAAGTATATTGAATCTGATAATGTAAAATATGACGCTTATTCAGGGCTCTTTCAAGTCTTGCTTTTGCTTTAAAATCACTAACATTAATAACCAAAGAGATGTCAGTACCCCGCTCCACATAAACTTCTAATTGTGAACGCATATAATTTAAAACCCAAGAGTTTGGAGAGTCTAAAGATATAAGTACCGTATGTTTATCATAAGCGTATAAGTGTACCTGAATACTTTCTGGCTCTTCGAGTTTATTTAATTGAATCTTTACAGGTTGATTACCAAATTTTAGCATAGAACGAAGAAAAAACTCATGATTGAAATCATGTGTTTTCGCGTGATGCCGACTAAGTTGTGTAATAAAATTTTCTCTCACCTGTGCAAGCGTATCATTTTGAAAAACAAGCACAGATTTTGATAAAAAAAGCATACCACGAGAATGATAATTTAAAAACTCTATCATCCAGCTTGAATTTAAGGTTTCAAATCCAGTTGTGATAAGAATAAGATTATTGCGTAAAACAATGTCCATTCACTCCACCCTTTTCATAATTCTAATAAATTAAAGCAATTTTTATTCCATTTTAAAAATAAAATATATTTGCTAATTAAGAAAGCATTGAGAATATTTATAGATATTTTGAGTATAATTGCACTATTATTTGCTAAGGAAAAGATTTGCGCGAAAATATGAATGAAAAGTGTGCTGTTGTTGGAATTTTTGGTCATGAAGAAGCTTCAAAATTGGCTTATTTTTCTCTCCATTCTCTCCAACACCGTGGACAAGAAGCAGCAGGTATAAGTTCTGCTGATGGAAAAAAAGTACACACAATAAAAGATCGTGGGCTTGTAATGAGTGTTTTTAATGAAGAAAAACTCTCTACTTTAAGTGGTTCAATTGCTATAGGGCATACGCGTTATTCTACTGCAGGGAATGATTCTATACTTGATGCACAGCCCGTATTTGCCCGATATGATTTAGGTGAAATGGCTATCGTTCATAATGGAAATTTTACAAATGCCGAAGAAGTAAGAAACAGACTCATCAAACGTGGTGCTATTTTTCAAACTTTTATGGATACTGAAAATCTTATTCATCTTATAGCAAAAAGTGAAAAAGACAAACTCCTAGATAGAATCATAGATGCTGTTCAAAAAATAGAAGGTGCGTTTTCCCTTGTCTTTTTAAGTCGAACAAAAATGTTTGCGATGCGTGATAGATTTGGATTTCGTCCGCTTAGTCTTGGACGTTTGCCAAATGGTGGTTATATAGTGGCCAGCGAAACATGTGCGTTTGATCTTGTAGGTGCGACTTTTGTACGTGATGTTGAACCGGGTGAACTTCTTATATTTGAAGAAGGCAAAGCACTTCAAAGTATAAAAATTTTTGAACCGACTCCAAAACATTGTATTTTTGAATATGTCTATTTTGCTCGTCCTGATTCTACAGTTTTTGGACAGTCTGTATATGAGTCAAGAAAGAGAATGGGAAAAGAATTAGCAAAGATACAACCTATAGAAGCTGATTTAGTTGTTCCTGTTCCTGATGGTGGTGTTCCTGCGGCTATTGGCTATGCACAAGAGAGCGGCATACCTTATGAAATGGGTATTATGAGAAATCACTATATCGGGCGTACCTTTATTGAACCAACGCAAGAGATGCGTGATTTGAAAGTAAAAATGAAACTCTCACCTATGACAGACATCATTAAAGGCAAAAAAGTTATTGTTATTGATGATTCCATTGTAAGAGGAACTACATCAAGAAGAATCATTAGAATGTTAAAAGAAGCGGGAGCGAGTGAAGTTCATATGAGAGTATCTTCTCCTCCAACAACTGATCCGTGTTTTTATGGTGTTGATACACCAGACAAAGAAAATTTAATTGCTGCAAATATGGGTATTAACGAGATATGTGACTATATAGAAGCAGACTCTTTGGCATACTTGGATGAAGCATCACTTTTAAGAAGTGTTAATGCTACGGACGACAGATACTGTACAGCTTGTTTCACTGGAAAATACATCGTTTAATGGCACAAATCTATACCTATGGCAATTATTTAAAAAATAAATTTGGCACCAAAGTTTATAAAGTCGGCATAAACATCTCTGGGTTTACCTGTCCAAATATTGATGGAACGGTGGCAAAAGGAGGATGTACCTTTTGTGAAAATGATTCTTTTTCAGCAAGTACCGACGAAGTGCAGGCGCTCAAAGGTTTTCATCTTAATCTCAACTCAACAGAAAATCCATTTTTAGACAAACAGCTCAAACAACTTGAACTTCAATTTGATGCCATTTCTAAGCGACAAGCAACAGAGTATGGTGCCCAAAAATTTCTTGTTTATTTTCAATCTTTTACAAATACCTATGCTCCGTTTGAAACACTTAAAGCCTTGTACGACAAAGCACTTTCATTTCCTAATGTTCTTGGTCTTAGCATTGGCACACGCTCTGACAGTATTACAGATGAGACGCTACACTATCTTTCTAAACTTGCACAAGAAAAAGAAATTTGGATAGAATTTGGTATACAATCAGTATATGATGAGACATTAGAAAGAATCAATCGCGGACATAACAGTGCAAATGTAAAAGAGTGGATTTTAAAATCAAAAAGAGCCGGTTTACATGTATGTGGCCATCTTATTTTTGGTTTACCCGGCGAGACAGAAGAAATGATGCTCCAAACATCAAAAGCAGCATATGAATGGGGAATTGATTCTGTAAAATACCATCCCTTATATGTCGTAAAAAAGACAGCTTTGGCAAATGAATACAAACGCGGAGAGTTTACACCCATTAGTGAAGAGAAATATCTTGATATTTTAGTTAAATCACTTCTAATGAAACCCGAGAATGTCAGCGTTCAAAGAGTAACTGCAGGAATAAATGATGATTCCCTTTTAGCTCCGCAGTGGTGTCGAGACAAAAATCAACAAATTAAGAATATTAACCATGCATTAAAAAGAGTGCAACTGAAATACTAATGTCCATACACCTTCGCAAATTCTGCCGTATTGCTAAAGTATGGTGGATATCTGAAATAAACACGAAACTCTTTTGCCTGCCCTGCTTTTAAATTTCTAGCAACAGTAAACTCTTTTGTTATTGTCTGCGGTTTAGAAGAAATCCCAAATCCATTAGAGAAAAAGTCAGAAAATCCACTTGGTTTATAAAAGCTTCCTGCTTTCACATTTCCTGTAACATAGCCCTTATTTACGAGTTTTATTTCAAATACAACTTTTCCTATAGGGAATTTTCCTACATTTGATACTATACCAGAATAACTTATTTCTTCTGTACTTAAGAGACGTTTATTGTGAAGCTTAGAAAGTTCTACTTTTTTTGTATATTTATCTATAACAATAACAGAAAAAATCGATAAAAATATGCCTACTAACACAATGGAAAAAACCATTGAATAGGCAAGTTTTTTATTTGGCTGTCGCAGTGCTGCTACAATTCCTCCAGCAGAGGCGAAAAATATAAGTGCTAACACTATATAATGCCAATAATTTAGTAGTGTCATTTGCAACTTGCTCCTAAAGATATACTGTACTCTTTCTTATAATAAAAAGGTTCTATAATCATTTTAAACTCTTGTGTTGTCCCTTTTGCTATATCTGTCTCAAAAATCGACATTTTTTTCAAAGGTTTTAATTTATATATATAATTTATATATTTATTTGAAGTCACCCTATACACTTTTGCACTAATTTTACAACTTTTAAAATCAAGTTTTGATTCATTTGTAATGCTACCCTTCACGATTACGGCTTGCACAAAATGAAGTCTTTTTTGACTTAAAAGTGTCACCGAATTTTTAAAAAGATATTTGTGCATTTGTATATAACCAAGCGTAGGCCCCAGAATCAAAGAAGAAAATCCAAGTAGAATAAATATTATAGATATGAAAAGTTTTTTTCGTAATAAAAGAGCAAAAACTATAAATAAAAGAAAAAGAAAAAAAGAAAGCCCAAACAAGACATAATCATAAGGTATTAAGCTATGTATAAATGTCAGCAATTTTTCTTTCATGGTTATGTTTTAATCTTTTCTCGAATTTTTTTCGGCAATACCACTCATATTAAATCTACGAGCAAGTTCCTGTTTAATTCTCTCAGGAGCAATATTTTTTGATGCCAGTGCTACAAGCATATGGTATGTTAAATCGGCAGCTTCATAAATCATTTCACTTTCATCATTATCTTTATGTGCAAAACAATATTCCCCCGCTTCTTCTACAACTTTTTTCAGTATAGTATTTTCACCTTTACTTAAAAGTTTTGCTGTCCATGACGTTGCAGGGTCTGCATTTTTACGCTCTTGAATCGTATGGTAAAGTGTTTCTATCACACCATATACAGCTTCAGTATTCACCTCAACATCACATACAATCTCTGCCGTTTCAAGCTCTGTAAAAAAACATGACTTACGACCTGTATGACAAGCTACACCCTTTTGATTTACTTTTATAAGGAGCGTATCATTATCACAGTCAATAAAAAATGAAAGAATTTCTTGCGTATGTCCACTGCTTTCGCCTTTTTTCCAAATACGTTGTTTGCTTCTGGAAAAATAATGTGCAAATTTTGTTTTTAAAGAAAGTTCTAATGCCTCTTCATTCATATATGCCATCATCAGCACTTCATTTGTATCGTTATCTTGAACAATGACAGGAAGAAGCTCCTGCTTCTGCCAATCCACTTTATTTACAATCTCTTGCATATCTATTTAGCCGTTGTTCTTCGTTTTATATCTTTCGTATCTACCCAGATATTTGGTGTAGAACCGCCAGGTGTTAAGAATATTTTAGCATCTTTGTTTACACGAAGTGCATCATTAAACTTCCCTTGTACTTTCATTTGTTCAAGTTGTAAAAGCTTTGTTGTTAATGATTTTGCAATAATCAAGTTTGCTTTTGACTGAGCATCTGCATTAATAGTAATAGCATCTGCTTTACCTTTTGCTTCAATTCTTGCTTGGTCTGCTACACCTTGTGCTTGAGCTGCTTTTTTAAGGGCTTCTTGTTTTGCACGTTGCACTTCCTGTTCAGCTTTTTGTACTTCTTGTTTAGCAATTTGAACACGCTCTATTTGATCTTTTACTTTTTGTGGCAAAATAATGTCACGTAATTGTACTGATTGTAAAAGAACCGGAGAATTTTTTAAACTTGCAATATTTTTTCGCAATCCTGATTCTATCTCAGTCGCAACTTTATCACGTATCATAGGCAAAGATTCAGCATCATATTGTCCAACCACATTACGCACAACATCACGAACCACAGGGTTAATAATTTTATCTTCCCAGCTAAATCCCCAGTTAGATATAGTTTGTGCAGCAAATTGTGCATTTAATCTATACTGCACAGTAAGTTCTATAGAAACTGGTAATCCACGTTTATCAAGAACTGTTACGGCACGTTTTGCAACAATTCCGGAATTTCTACCACTCCTTGTATCAGAATGTGTAGCAGCATAATTAATAATACGTACTTTTGTATCAACCGTATATACTTTTTGAATAACAGGAACTATAAAATGAAGTCCCGGAAGCAGTGCCTGATCTTGATATTTACCGTTTGTACTTAAAATACCACGCTCACCTTCTTGAATAATTGTAAAAGGTTTTGCTAAAATAAGAACAACTACAAGTGCTATAAATACATAAATAAGTGCTGCTTTACCTCCACCAAAGTTAAAATCTATATTTGGAATCTGGGGTCCTTTTGGACCATTACCGGAGTTAGAGTTTTTAAACCCTCCCCCTTCACTTTTTTTCTTGTTAAAATAGTCATTCATATCTGATGCCATTTACGCCCCTTTATTTTATTTTTTACTTAGTTTACTTCATCTACGTATGTAAGATAATGCTCGTATTTTTTATTTCTACCAAATACAATATCAAAATATGCACTTTGAATAATTGCTGTAATTTCTCCGCGAGAACCGCATCCTATTTCTCTTGCATCTACCAAAGCAACGGGTGTGATTTCTGCTGCTGTTCCAGTTAAAAATGCTTCATCAGCAACATATACTTCTTCTCTTGTAATTCTACGACGAGTTACTTTATATCCCATGTCTGTAGCCATTTCTATAACCATTTTTTGGGTAATGGACGCCAGTGCATTATCATTTGGAGGTGTAATTACTTCACCCTCTTTAATCATGAAAAACGATGCTCCGCTTGCTTCTGCCACATACCCTTGATCATCAAGTAAAAGAGCTTCATCATACCCACAATCTATAGCTTCGTACTTTGCCATTTGAGAGTTAAGATAATTTGCAGTTGCTTTTGCTTTTCCCATATTTGAAGTATTTGCAGGTCGTGTCATTGAAACAATTTTGAGACGAATTCCTTTACGCATACCCTCTTCACCAAGGTAAGCACCCCACTCCCATGCAGCAACAGCAGTCTCAACTGGTGCTTCTTTATGATACAATCCCATAACACCATAACCTAAAAATGAGAAAGGACGGAGATATACATTGTCACCCGTAAACTCATTTTTACGTACCAACTCAATTTGAGCGAGGTTTAACTCTTCAACAGTGTAAGGAATATTTATAAGTGTCATTTTTGCTGATTCTTTGAGTCTTTTTGTATGGTCATTCAAACGAAATATTGCATACCCTCTCTCAGTTTTATAAGCTTTTGTTCCTTCAATTACACCATTTCCATAATGAATTGTGTGTGTAAGTACATGTACTTTAGCATCTTCCCATGCAACAAACTTTCCGTTCATCCAAATATATTTGGCTGCGTCCATTAAAATCTCCAAGTTATTATATAAGTGTTGTTATTTTATCTAAATTGGCATTTACATTGTATTAAGTATCTACTTGAGGTGGTTAGTAAAGGTTTTGTTTATGCACGTAAAGCCTTTAAAAGACTTTACATGTAAACAAAAGAGGGAGAAATGAAATTTGAAATTTGTGTTTTAGTTTAAAAATCTATCTGAGCTGTCAGCATATAAGATGTTCCGTTTGATGTAGAACTTCCTGTGGTAGTTCCATACTGATTGTTATCATTATTGTTTATAGTAGTATTAGCAACCCACTCAACATTTTTATTTTGTTTCCAAGCAACACCGAATATTTCTGTTTTTCTTGTGTATGTAGAATCTGTCCCAGCAGCATCTGGAGTCCAATTATCATATTTAGCAAATGCTTTATATTGATGCTCATCGCCTATACGGCCTTCCGCATTGAAAGAGTAACCTTTACCTGCACCTTGTGATACATAATTAACGGCAGAAGCAGTATTTGTTGAAGTTACATATTGAGCAGATATAAGAAATGCCGGCATATTAAACACGGTATGTAAACCATAAAATTTCAAGTCGTCATTTTCAGTTACTGAAGTGCCAGCTACATTTTTAGCAGTAGAAGCATAATGTTTTTGATTTAATTGGCCAAAGAAAGAAGCATCAAGATAAGTATTTTTTTCAGGATGTCCTGCAGTTCCAAGTAAATGACCTGTAAATCTCCACTCCAAACTCATACCATTTGAATTTTGTTTTCCATGATACCCTTCACCATTAAATATACCAATGTCAGAATCAAAGAATTTTGTTCTTGTTTTTGCCATAACACCATAATCAGCAGAAGAGCTTAAGTGTGCAGAGTTTTTATTTTCAATCAAAATTTCAGAAATACTTCTATATAACCAAGAGTTGTGCTCCTCATAATCATGCCAAGGTCTGTGAGCCAAACCAATTTCCAAACTTGTTGCCGGAAGCACTTCATTTAAGTTCAAGTATGCATATTTTGCTCTTACTGCTAAAGAGTTTGTATCAAAACTAGAGTCGTTTTTCAAGTCAAAAGTCACACGGTAGTAAGATTTAGGATCGTCTAAAAGGTATGCTTTTAATTGAAAATAACCACGACGGATTTGAAAAGATTGATCACTTTCCGGTGTTGTTCCTAAATAATCATCATAGTTAGTATATTTATACCCAATAAATGCTTGACCAGAAAATTTCAATTTATCAGCGTGAGAAAATACTGAAGTTGAAGTTTTGATTGCTGTACGACCTTCACCAGCCTGTGTAAATACCTGACCATTTGCATCCTGGTATAATTTAGTAGCACCTGCATTTGCAGCAACTGAGCCTAGAGTTAAAGCAGCTAAAGCTGATAAAACGATTTTTTTCATTTTTGAATTCCTTTTTTTGTTTGTTGAGCGAAGTATAGAACACCAAGGTTACATAAAGGTTACAAAGGAACACCCCTGTTTCAGAGCTTTTTTGGTACTTTTTAAGCCTATATATAATGTATGCAATAAAGCACAAATTATAAAAAAACCTTGCTGTAATCAATTTGTAACCAAACTGTTTTATACTTTCACAACTTAAATTTAAAAGGTGTAATAAATGACAAAAGTACTTAAGCTTGCTCTTGCAACTTCAGTTTTAGCTGGGGCTCTTTCAGCTAATGATGTAATCAAAGGAAGTGGTGCTTCTTTTCCATACTCTGTTTATCAACAATGGATTAAAGCATACAATAAAGATACTGGTATCAAAATTGACTACATTAGTGAAGGTTCTGGTGCTGGTATAAAGCACATCGAAGCAAGACAATCAAACTTCGGTGGAAGTGATAAACCTCTTACTCCAAGAACATTGAAAAAACATAAACTTTTCCAATTCCCAGCAGTTGTTGGTGCAATTACAATGGCATATAATGTTCCAAATCATAACGACATCAAATTAAGCCGTGCAGCAATCGCTGAAATCGCTTTAGGTCACATTAAATATTGGGATAATAAACTCATTACAATGAGCAACCCAGCTGCACACTTACCACACAAGAAATTAACATTTGTTCACCGTTCAGATGCAAGTGGAACTACATTTAACTTTACTTACTACCTAGCAAAAAGTAACCTTGAATGGAGAAAAGCATTTGGTGCGAAAAAATCTGTAACTTGGCCTGGTAATCACCATGTTGGTGGCAAAGGTAACCCTGGTGTCGGTGCACTCATCAAACAAACTCCATACTCTGTAGGTTACATGGATTATGCTGATGCAAAATCAAATGCTATTGACATGGCAACTGTAGAAAATAGAGAAGGCTATTACATTAAACCTAATCTCAAAGCATTTCAAGAGAGTGCTGCAAAAGCTAGTTTTGACCCAAGAAAAGATTTCTATGCTATTATTGCAGACCCTGCAGGTGCAAAATCTTATCCAATCGTAGCGGCAACTTTTATTCTTCTTCCAAAAGAGCATAAAGCTATAGATAAAAAAGTAACAGCATTCTATGACTGGTCATATAAAAATGGTGCAGACATTGCTTCTAGTCTTGGGTATGTTCCATTACCAAACTCTTTAACAAACAAAATCAGAAAATACTGGAAAGCAAACGGTATCGACTAATAAATTTCAAATTTCACTCTCCTTATTTCAACTCCTTTTATGGAGTTGAATTTCTCTCGTGTAATCTCTTTGTAATTAAATTTTTATATAATATCGTTATCAATTTTAATTAGGTTTATTTAATGGAAAAAATCTTTCAAAAGTTCGCCTTTTCTAGTGCTACTTTAGTGTTTATTATTCTGCTTGGAATTTTTATCACACTTTTTAATGCAGCTAGACCTGCTATTAATGAGTTTGGTCTGAACTTTATAGTTGATCCTGCATGGAATAAAGAAGTTCCTCTCTCAACACCTCAAACTACAACAGACAAAAGTGCTGCACAAAAGAGTGTTACAGATACAAATGATGAATCAGTCGATGTAAATGACTATGGTGACAGTTCTGATGATATGATAATGGAAGATGAAGATGACACACCTACAAAGACTATTTATGGTGGTTTAGTGCCACTTGTAGGAAC
The DNA here is from genome assembly GCA_027013185.1 of Sulfurimonas sp. GTDB lineage: Bacteria > Campylobacterota > Campylobacteria > Campylobacterales > Sulfurimonadaceae > Sulfurimonas. The sequence goes on along the minus strand of JALUXS010000089.1, from coordinate 27,242 downwards.
TATTTTTTCAACGCTTATAGCACTTGCATTTGCTCTGCCAATTGCCATGGGTATCTCAATCTTTTTAGCTGAAATTGCTCCAAAAAAAATTGCAACCTTTGTCGGGGGTGCTATTGAACTGCTTGCTGCCATTCCAAGTATTATTTTTGGTATGTGGGGACTTTACTATTTTGCACCAATTGTAGCGGATTTGTTTGGAGGTTTTCAAGTATCATTACTTACGGCTGGTCTAGTTTTAGGTGTTATGATTCTTCCATTTATGGCAGCCATTACAAGAGACTCTATGAACACTACGCCAGATATTTTAAAAGAGTCAGCCTATGCACTTGGTGCTACAAAGTTTGAAGTAATTAAAGATGTTATATTTCCTTATTCAAAAGTCGGCATCATCGGTTCTATCATTCTCTCTTTAGGGCGTGCACTTGGTGAAACAATGGCAGTTGCATTCTTGATTGGTTCTATCTTTGAATTACCACATAAGATTACAGACCCAACGATTTCTATTCCAGTTGCACTGGCAAATAACTTTGGAGAAGCAAGTGGACTTGGTATGAGTTCTCTTTTTTATCTTGCACTTATTCTATTTGTAATGAGTTTTGCAATTATCTCTTTTGCTAAGTTCTATTTTTTAAGAAAGGCTAACTCATGAAAAGATTGCTTATAAATAAAATAATTTTAACGCTCTCTACAATCTCTGCCCTTATAGGGCTTGCGTTTTTAGCGTGGATTTTAGTAACACTCTTCATAAAAGGTTTAAGCTCTTTTCACTTTTCACTTTTTGTAAATGACCTTATAAACAACGGTCTTCGTAACCTCATCATAGGGCAGTTTATTTTAGCAGGTATGGCGAGTATTATTGGTATTCCTCTTGGAATGGTAGCAGGTATTTACATTCGAGAATATGGACAAGGACGCTATGCAAACCTTATTAGAAATCTGAGTGATATTATGATGAGTGCCCCTTCTATTGTTATTGGAGCATTTGTTTATGCTATTGTTGTCGTTCCCACAGGACACACAAGTGGTTTTGCAGGTTCTATTGCTCTTGCAATTATGATGATTCCCATTGTCATCAGCACAACGGATTCTATGCTTTCACTTGTTCCACAAGAGCTGCGTGAAGCTGGAATTGCACTTGGTGCTAGTAAATACAAAGTGATTTTTGATATTGTTATAAAATCTGCAAAAGTTGGAATTATGACAGGAATACTGCTTGCATTTGCAAGAATTGTCGGAGAGACTGCACCACTTCTTTTTACTTCACAAACAAGCAACTACTTTACGCTTGATTTAACGCATGCGTTTCCATCGCTTAGTGTAAGTATTTATGATTTAGCAAGTGATGTACAGACAAGTAGTAGAGATTTAGCTTGGGCAGCATCATTTATACTTACTGTTATGGTTTTAGTGATTAACCTTACCGGTAAATTTATTACAAGAAACAAAAAATAAGGAAACGACTATTATGCTAGCTATGAATATTGAAAAATTCTCTTTTACATATCCTGGAGTAGATGAGCCATCTCTAAAAAATATAACTTTACCTATTGAAAAAAACAACATTACTGCTCTTATAGGGCCAAGTGGTTGTGGTAAATCTACCTTGCTACGTTCAATGAATCGTATCCATGATTTATACCCTGGAAATAAATATGATGGAAAGATTGAACTGCTTGATGAAACAAACAAGAAATACAAAAATATTCTTAAAATAAAAAAAGAGAATGAGTTCATCAAACTTCGTCAACAAGTTGGTATGATTTTTCAAAAGCCAACACCTTTTCCAATGAGCATTTTTGACAATGTGGCATATGGACTCAAAATTGCAGGTATTAGAAATAAAAGCGAACTTTCAGACCGTGTAGAAGCGGCACTTAAAGGTTCAGCATTATGGAACGAGGTACATGACAGATTAAATAAATCTGCAATGGGACTCTCAGGAGGCCAGCAGCAGCGTCTGTGTATCGCCCGTGCGGTTGCCGTGAAGCCGGAAGTACTTTTATTTGATGAACCGACTTCAGCGCTTGACCCTATTTCAACAAGTGCTATTGAAGAGCTTATAGTGGAGCTAAAAAAAGATGTCAGCATTGCCATTGTTACACATAATATGCAACAAGCTTCTCGTATTAGTGATTATACTGCGTTTATGTACCTTGGGGATTTAATAGAGTATGATAAAACAGAAAATATCTTTTTAAATCCTAAAGAAAAACGAACAGAAGACTACATTACAGGTAGATTTGGATAAATCAAACAAAATAAAAATTAAGGAGTACAAAAAATGTTACCAACTTTTAAAACAAATTTAGATGATATACGAGGGAAAATAACGACAATCGGAAAGAGTCTCGTAGAGTCCAATGAACTTATACTTCAAGCACTGCAAACATGTGATGCCCAAAAATTTAATGATTCTAGAAATAAAATAAAGAATATTACCTCTAAAACTGATGAAATTGACAATAGTATTATTAAAGTCCTTGCACTCTTTACCCCTGAAGCAAGAGATTTGAGACAAGTCGTTGCCTATTTCAAAATCACTAATGAACTTGCCCGTGCCTGTTCAAACACAAGAAGTTTTATACGAGGGTTTACTGATGTATGCAAAGATCTTGATGTAAAAGAGATTAATGAATATGCAACACTTATGCAGACCTCAACGGTAAAAGCCATTGATACAACTGTGAAGATGATAAACATTGATGATACAGATGAACTTCAAGAGATGTATGAAGAGGTTCTTATAGAGGAAAATAAAGCTGATGATTTATATGAGATGATAGAGCGAAAACTTGTAGAACAGGCTGAAAATACGAATATGTTTGAAAAGTATCATAGAATGCTTCGAGCTTTAAGAAAAAGCGAAAAGATAGCAAGCCGTGCAATTAGTGTTGCGAATCTTTTAGTTTATATTAAAATGGGTGGAAACATCCATAACTAAATGAAGAAATTTCACCAGATAGTATTACAAAAGTTTTTACTTCTTTTTATAGCCCTTTTTCTTATTGTGGGGGCTATTGTTTACTACTGGATATATGAATTTTATCTCAACTCCTCAAAAGCAGCCCTGAAGCAAGACACAGAACTTGTCGCACTCCTTATAACTAAAAATACAAACCTTGATAAACTCGCCCAACAAATCAAAAATAAATTGCACCTGCGTCTTACTATCATTAATAATGACGGTACTGTTTTAGCTGAATCAGATAGAGATAAAAAAACAATGGAAAATCATAAATACAGAATCGAAATTATGCAGGCAAATAAAGAGACATACGGATATGCTCTGCGACATTCACACACCATCAATAAAGACTTGCAGTATGTGGCACGTAAATACACAAAAAATGGAGAATCTTTTTATATTCGCCTTGCTAGAGAGGCAAAAGGTATACGGGCTTCGATGCTTAACCTCGGACTCAAAATAGCTGCAGTGCTCATTCTCTTTTTTCTTGCTGTTTTTTCCATGACATATAAAATAAATACACAAATTCAATATGAAACAAACAAAATAGTCAACTTTTTAAAAGCTTTAACAAAAAAGAAAAAAAACACCTACATTAAATCTGATTATTCTCAGGAGTTTGCCCATATAACAAATCTACTCACCAAAGTGTCACAAATACTTGTTAAAAAAGAGAAACAAAAAACAAAATATACACAAAAACTGCAAAAATTGAATTCTCAAAAAGATGATATTATCTCCGCAATATCGCATGAATTTAAAAATCCGATTGCCGTAGTCAATGGCTACGCACAAACACTCCTTGATGATGACAATATAAACCCAAGTATACGTAAAAAGTTTCTGACAAAAATATACAATAATGGGACAAAACTCAGTGAACTTATAGATACCCTCAGGCTTTCAATGAAACTCGACGGTGGGCATCAAAACATCAATATGCAAGAAACAAACCTTTATGATTTAATTCTTGAATCTGCACAAAATCTACAACTGAATTATAAATATCGAAAAGTTGTCATTAAAGGAGATAAAACACTTAAAATTAATGTTGATGCAACACTCTTTAGTATTGTTATTACAAATTTAATTGAGAATGCTTTTAAATATTCAGAAGATGAAGTGATTGTAGATATACAAGAAAATTCTATACAAATCATTGATACAGGTATAGGAATCAGCCAAAAAGATTTAGAAAACATTACAAACAAGTTTTACAGAGTACAAAACAACAGATGGGACAATTCACTCGGTCTTGGACTCTTTCTTGTAAATAACATCATCAGTCTACATAATTTTAAACTCATTATCAAAAGTCAAATAAACAAAGGTTCTAGCTTTATTATAGAATTTTAAATCCTTTCATTAAAATCTATAACGAACTTCGCACCTTCTGCCTCACTGTTTACATGTAAATATCCACCCATATTTTTTTCAATAATCATTTTAGACATATACAAACCTAAACCAGTTCCCATGCCCTGTTCTTTTGTTGTAAAGTAAGGTTCAAAAATTCTATTTATAATCTCTTGCGGTATTCCCCCTGCATTATCACTAATCACTATTTTTTTATTTTCAAGCCTAATTTCTATTTTTCCATATTTGATATTATTCTCTGTTATCGCATCTTTAGCGTTAGATATAATGTTGAGTATAACTTGTTGAAATTCACTTTCAACACCAACAAGAGTAAAATCTTTGCCTTGCAATGTGGTTTGTATATTATGGCTCATAAGTTGTGCTTGTAGTAGGGAAAGCGTATTCTCAATACTCTTTTTCACAGAAAATTTATTTTTAATTTTATCAATTCTAAAAAAGTTTCTAAAATCATCAATAGTTTTGCTCATAAAATTGATTGTTTTTGTCTGTTTTGCAATAAATGCATCAATAAAATCTCTGTCTATTAAACCTTCTTCATAATCATCATCAAGGTTTTGAATATTAATACTGAGTGAATTAAGCGGCTGTCTCCACTGATGCGCTATTGCTCCTACCATTTCTCCCATAGCAGCAAGTTTAGCCTGTTCTTGTAGCATTTTATCTTTTTGTACTATTTCATTTGTACGCTTATCTATCTCTTTTTTCAAGTTTTCATTTAATGAATGCAGTTCAAGTTCTAACTCTTTTCTGACACTTACATCAAGTAAATAACCCAAAAAGTGTGTTACGTGTCCCTCTGCATCCCGAATGAAAAGGGTCGTCTGTTCTACCCACTTTTTTGTTTTGTCTTTTGTATTAATTTGATACACATTATGTTTCAGAATATCTACATTACTTTCAAACGCTTTTGTCAGCTCTTTTAATGCTCTTTGTAAATCATGTTTATAAATAATATTTGAATATGCTATATTTTCACTTAAAAACTCTTCTTTCGTATAGCCTGTGAGTTTTGAAACATTATTGGAAACATATTCAATACTCCAATTAATATCGTTTCTCCATCGAAATAGTGTAATATCGCCTTTATCAAAAAGCTCTAAAAGTTTTTGCTGTTCTTTTGTAGTTTTTTTCAATGCCTTTTTTCGAATAAACTGCAAATAAAACAGATACACCAATAACGCCAGTCCTATAAATAAAATAATGTTAATCAATTTATAATTATGTAAAATTGCTTTTATATCATGATTGTCCGTATAAGAAACAATATACGCCACTGTTTTTTTATATTTTACATCTTTAATAGGTAAAAATGAAACTACTTTTACACTTTGTCCGGTAGATTCATAAAATGAGAATGTCTTACATCTATTTATATTTGCATCAATAAATGTTCTATGTTTGTTTATAATATTTTTGCGTAAATACGCTACATAGTTTGGTCTAATACCTTTGGTGTACGCGAGCATATACTCAGGAGATTCTATACTTTGCTTGTATTTTAAATCGAAACTATTCTTATGGCTTAGTTGACTTGAAAAAACCTTTTTATTTATTAAAAAATGGATATAAAGTTTATTTACCTTGAGTAGTCTATTTTGAAAAGAATCTGATGAAAAAGAGATTTCATAGGCTCCTATATATTGAGAGGCTTTAAAAAGAGGAAAGACATGCCTAAATCCATGTATCATACGCCCCTGTTCAAATCCAAAAATAGGCTTATGCGTTTTTTGGGTATATGCAAATGTATAACGAACCTGCGTTAAATCATCTCCATATTTATCCGGTTTATGCATTCTCAAAAAAGATTTGTTATTTGCAAGTACAAATTGAAATTGTAGTATGCCATATTTTTTAATTGCATTATATTTTTTACTTAAATGCGTATATAACTCTTTTCTAAGCCTCTTTTTCACCGTCATATCTGCATTGTTTGCATCTACTAAAATATTTAAAATCTGTTTATCGTTTGATATAAATGTATTTAATGTTTCTGCATCAATTGTATCCGCTTCTTTTACAATTTCATAATTCGTTTTTAAATCATTTAAAACATAAGAAAGTTCTCTTGAAATCAACAAGTTTTTATTGTAATTATTGACACTAAAGGCTATAAAAAAAAGCACTAAAAAAAGAAAAAAGAATTTTATAATTTGGCTCATATTATACCAAGCACCTTATTTCTTCCACTTGTTTTTGCTTTATACAATGCTTTATCTGCTCGGTTAAGCATACTTTTGAGCGTATCTCCATCTTTATAAGAAGTTACGCCAAAACTTGCTGTTATTTTTCCGAAATTTTTGTATTGAAGTGATTCAATTGAGACCCTGCATTTTTGCAGTGATACTAAGGCATCTTCATAAGATGTTTTTGAAAAGAGCATTACAAATTCTTCTCCACCCCATCTTGCTACAATATCACTGTCTCGTGTACATCCACTGAGTGTTTTTGCTATAAGCTTTAAAACCTCGTCACCAACTAAATGCCCATACGTATCATTGAAATGTTTAAAATGATCAATATCTGCAATCGCCAATGAAAGTGAATAACCATAACGTTTCACTTGTCCTAATTCATAAGCAAAAGTTTCTTCAAATTTATTTCTATTATAAAGATTTGTAAGCAAGTCATGATTTGCTTTTTTTATTATCTCTTCTTTTTGTTTTTCTATCTTTGTTACATCTGTAAAATTCATCAAAAATTGTGTTGTATTTATCTTTGATATTGTGACTAAAAATGATTTTTCTTCCCCATTTTCACTCTGTATAAGGGCAATTCTTTGTGTCTCATCAAGTGAATTGATAAAATCATATAAAGTTTTATCGTCATTAAGGAATGTTTTTATACTTTGTGCATTAATACCATCACTACTCTGTGCAAATATATTAACTATAGAACTAAATTTTGCATTAAACTCTGCAACATCTTCAACAGCAAAAAACTTTAAAAATGATTTTGATGCAAAACTAATATTTTTTATATCGGTAATAACTGAGAGACTATTTTCAGAATCTATAATATACTGCAAGATTTCTCTCTGCTCTTCATATTCTCTTGCAATAATAATATTTTTTGCAAGTTTTTCTACCAAAGTAGTCAATGATTTTTTCTGCACTGGTTTTAATAAATAGCCATCTACCTGCAGTTCTATTGCCTCAAGAAGATAGGCACTTTCACTATGTGCCGTTGTAAATACGACCTTCACATCAGGAGTAATCGTTTTAATGGTTTTTATCATATCAAGACCATTCATTATGGGCATTTTAATATCACTGACTATAATATCTGGTTGATATTTTTGAAACATTTCCAAGCCATTTTCTCCATTATGTGCAGTATATAACTTTGAACAGATTCTTGTAAGTGTACGGGAATAGCCTTCACGAACATCATCTTCATCTTCTACATAAAGAATTGTTATTTTTTTTGCATATTCATGCATACATGTCCCTTGAGGTTTTTTCTTATGCAAGTATACAAAAATATACCAAATTTAAGTTTGAAAGAGAACTAAAGCCAAATGGCTTTAGTTTATAAAAAGAGGGAAATCTATTTCTTTTTTGCAGATTTTTTAACAGCAACAGGTTTTGCAATTTTTTTAACTACTTTTTTTGCAACTTTTTTTACCTCTTTTTTTTCAGTAGGTTTACTTTTTGTAGCAACTTTAACTACTTTTTTTGTTACTTTCTTTGCAGATTTTTCAGGAACTGTTTTTTTTGCTACAGCTTTTTTAACTGCTTTTTTAGCAACTGATTTTACAACTTTTTTCTTTAATACTTTTGCCATTTGAGGCTCCTTAAGTTTTAATTTCATTACTATTAGTAATAAATTATGACTATTATATATATTTTATTTAAATATGTCAACAAAATCTCTATAAAATATAGAGTTAAGATATAAACAACTATAATATGTTTCGTTTTAGGAGTAAACAGATGACATTTATAGAATTTAAAAAATTACTTTTAGATGCAGAAATCAGTCTGCCAAAATTCAGCAAACTCATAAAAGTAAGTGAAAAAAACATTCAATCCTACAAAAAAAAAGGTGAAGTACCAAATACAATTGCCGTTATAGCCAAATGTTTTGCTGTAATGCACAATAAAAATATTGATTATAAACAAAAAGTTGAGAGTTTAGAGCTGCAGGCAAAAACAAAAAAAGGCGCAGGTTTTGCGAAAGCAAAAAAAGAGGCACAAGGCAAAGAAACAAATGTAACCTCATCGTAATCTGACTTTACTATAATTTTTCAACGCAATACAAAAAGAGCATATATGATTGATGTTGAAAAAATGATTATAAAAAATTACCCCAAACTGCAAAACAATAAAATTATCAAAGGTGCAATTTCCAAATTTGCTGATTCTATCATCCATCAAAACGAAATTAATAAATTTTTAAAAAAGAATAGTCATCTTACTCCTTTGGAGTTTGTAGAACATGTACTTGATGAAATACAATTTAACTATTTTGTCTCAGACAAGTATCTTGAAAATATTCCTTCAGAAGGTCGTGTAGTTGTCATTGCAAACCATCCATTGGGTGCACTTGACGCACTTGCTCTTATTAAACTCATCAGTTCTGTGCGTAAAGATGTTAAAATAATCGCAAACGATTTTCTCAATACCCTTACCCCTCTCAAACCTATACTTCTTGATATTAACAACTTCAAAACAAAACAATCAAAAAGGGCTATTTCTAAGATTTATGAGGCTTTAAACTCTGAAGAGGCAGTTATTATATTTCCTTCAGGAGAGGTCAGTCGCGCAACACCAACAGGCATTAAAGACAAAAAATGGCACAAAGGATTCTTAAAGTTTGCAAAACGCTCTAATAGCCCCATTTTACCTGTTTTCATTGGCGGAAAAAACTCTAAAACATTTTACTCTGTCTCTGCACTCAACAAAAAACTCTCTATGCTCCTGCTATCTCATGAAATGTTTAAACAGAAAAACAAATCAATTGAAATAATCATAGGGGAACTTATACCTTATGAAAATGTCGTACCAAAGGGAATAGAACAAGAGCAACTCATACGCCTTTACAAAAAACATCTCTACAATCTAAAAAAAGAAATTCCTCTTTTTAGTACACAAAAAGCCATCGCACTTCCTGAGGATAGAAGAGATATAAAAGAAGAGTTGAAAAATTCTACTCTTCTTGGTGCAACAAAGGACAATAAAAAAATATATTTATATACCTATTCTATCAAAAATAGTGCTGTTTTAAATGAACTTGGTCGTCTACGTGAAATATCTTTTCGCAAAGTAGGTGAAGGTGTAAATAAAAAACGTGACATCGATAAATATGACAGATACTATAAACATATTATACTCTGGGATGATGAAGCACTTGAAATTGTGGGTGCTTATCGCATTGGACACACAGAAGATATACGCACAAAACTCGGTGATGCTGCACTCTACACAAATACACTCTTTGAGTACAATAAAAAACTCAACGATTACCTCGATAATTCTATAGAACTCGGTCGCAGTTTTGTGCAGCCTAAATACTGGGGCTCACGTGCACTTGATTACCTTTGGCAGGGCATTGGCGCCTATATGAAAAACAATCCACACATAAAGTATATGTATGGACCAGTCAGCATTTCTAAAAATTATTCAAAAGTCGCCAAAGATATGCTCCTCTATTTTTATGATTACTATTTTGGAGATACAGAACATTTAGTCAATGCAAGACTTCCCTATAAAATGAATCTTGATGATGAATATATGCAACAGTTTATCCATGAACTTGATGGTAATAATTATAATAAAGATTTTAAACTCCTTAAAAAAGCACTCGGATTTTTAGAGTTAAGCATACCTACCCTCTATAAACAGTATGCGGAGTTGTGTGAAAAAGGAGGAATTCGTTTTTGTGCATACAACGTAGACAAAGATTTTTCCGACTGTGTGGACAGTTTTATTCTTGTCTCAGTTGATAAGATTAAAGAAAAACAAAGAAAAAGATATTTTGGAGAGGATTATTAATGGAAAAATTATCACAAATATGGCAAGAACGTTTAGATGTTTTAGATATAGCTTTTCAACCTATTTTAAATATAAATACAGGAGAAATCTATGCGGTTGAAGCACTATTGAGAAACCATCTTGATGCTGGATTTAAATCTATTTTTGATGTTTTTGACACTACTTACAAAGAGCATATTCTTTACTCTTTTGATTTGGCACTGCGTGAAAAAACTTTTAAAAAATTCACACAAATTAGTAGCTATGACACAATGAAACTTTTTTATAACCTAGATAACAGACTTTTTGAAATGCCGGATTTTTCTTCAGGCAACACAAACACTCTTTTAAAAGAATGTAACATACGCAAAGAAAATATATGCTTTGAAATTTCTGAGCGACATGAAATAGCCAATAAAACTTCAATGGAAGAGATACTGCGACATTATAAAAATGAAGCATTTTACATAGCCATTGATGATTTTGGTGTTGGATATTCAGGCTACAAACTGCTATTTGATTCAACTCCAGACATTATCAAGATAGATAGATATTTTCTACAAGACATCAATAAAGACATCAAAAGAAAACTGATGGTCAAAAGTATCACACATTTAGCAACCCAGCTAGGCATAAATGTTTTAGCAGAAGGGGTTGAAACACAAGAAGAATATCTTACATGTAAAGAGATAGGATGTACACTCGTTCAAGGGTATTTTATCCAACATCCAACAAAAAATACATCAGAGATAGCAACAAATTACGAACATATTTCTCAACTTTTAAAAAACTCAAAAAGACAAGAAAATAACTCCAACATCAAAAAACATATTCAAAAAATAACGCCTATACAAAAATCTTCAACAATGCATGAAGTAGTAGATTATTTCAAAAAAAATACTAATGTTCCTTATGTTCCCATCATTAATAAAGATGCTAAACCCATCGGTATTCTCGCAGAAACACAAATAAAAGAGTATCTATACTCCCCTTATGGCATTGCCCTATTGCTTAACAATGAAAAAGAAAAATCCAAATTGAAACATCTCATAACATATTGTCCATCAATAGATATAAACAGCAATATTTCTATGATCATCGAATTTTTTTCAAATAACAGCGATACACATGGAATACTAATTACGCAAAATAGTCAATATTACGGTTTTTTATCTTCCAAAGATATTATTCAACTGATAAATGAAGAAAATCTCATTATTGCAAGAGATCAAAATCCTCTCACGAAAATGCCTGGAAACAGACTTGTAGAATCTTACATTACTCAAAATTTGCAAAGCAATAAACCAATAGTACTATGCTATTATGATTTAGATAATTTTAAAGCTTTTAATGATGTTTATGGATTTAGAAATGGTGACAGAATCATCCAACTCTTTGCAGATATACTTTCAAAAAAACTTCCAAGTTCTTTTTTTAAAGGTCATATTGGAGGCGATGACTTCTTTGTTGCAAGCGGTATTGAAGAGTCTCAAGAAAAGTATTTAAAGCAATTAACAAATGTTATTACAGTATTTGAGGACAATGCACGAGAATTTTATTCACAAGAAGATAAGAAAAATGGCCATATCATTGCAAAAGATAGAGAAGGTAATCGAAAAAAATTCCCTTTTTTAACCGTAAGTGCATCTGTGCTTTTTTTACATGTAAAAAAGCAATCACTCTATACAAATAGTGTCAACAATATTTTATCATTACAGAAAAAAACAGCAAAATTAGAACAAAACCATCTTTGTGTTAGCTCTTTATTGTAGTTATTTGAAACATTATAGCTTTATGCATATTTTTTAATCACTATTACATGAAAGATTACATATTATTGGGATATACTATATATTAATAAAATTCAGGAGAAAATTAATGGGAAAATTCGTTAATAATATAGAAGAGTTCTTTACATTTTGTAATGAAAATGATGTTCAATTTGTAGATTTAAGATTTACTGATATTAAAGGTGCATGGCATCACCTTTCTTACCGTTACAGTGCGGTAAATGTTGAAAACTTAGAAAATGGTTTCCCATTTGACGGTTCTTCAATTGAAAATTGGCAACCAATCAATGAATCAGATATGCTTTTAAAAGCAGATGCGACAACAGCATTTTTAGACCCATTTACTGCTGATCCGACTGTAATTGTTTTTTGTGATGTGTATGATATTTATAAAGATGAGCTTTATGAAAGGTGTCCTCGTTCAATGGCTAAAAAAGCACTTCAATATGCTACGGATCACGGTATTGCTGATGCTGCATATTTTGGACCTGAAAATGAGTTCTTTATTTTTGATAATATTCAATTTGTTGATAACATCAATGAAATTGGGTTTAAAGTAGATACTGAAGAGGGTGAATGGAATTCAAACACTTCTTATAATGATATGTACAATACAGGTCATAGACCAGGAACAAAAGGTGGTTACTTCCCAGTTGCACCAACAGACTCTATGGTAGATATGCGAGCTGAAATGATGCAAGTATTAGAGCAAGTTGGTCTTGAAGTTATTTTAGGTCACCACGAAGTTGCACAAGGTCAAGGTGAAATCGGTATTGTTTTTGGTGATATCATTGAAGCTGGTGATAATGTTCAAAAGTACAAATATGTTGTAAAAATGATAGCACACCTAAATGGAAAAACTGCTACATTTATGCCTAAACCACTTTATGGCGACAATGGTAATGGTATGCATGTTCACCAATCACTTTGGAAAGAGGGTAAGAACCTTTTCTACAAAGAAGGAAACTATGGTAACCTTTCAGAATTAGCTGTAAACTATGCTGCGGGTATTTTTAAACACTCTGCTGCAGTTGCTTCTTTTACAAACCCAACAACTAACTCATACAAAAGACTTTTACCAGGTTTTGAAGCACCAAGTATCTTAACTTACTCTGCTAAAAACCGTTCAGCTGCTTGTCGTGTTCCTTATGGTGCCGGTGAAAAAGCAACTCGTATTGAAATGCGTTTCCCAGATTCAACTTCTTGTCCTTACCTTGCATTTGCTGCAATGATGATGGCTGGACTTGATGGTATTTCAAACAAAGATGTTCCTGTTGGTCCACTTGATGAAGATTTATTTGAACTTTCTCAAGCTGAGATTGCTGAACGTGGAATTCCTCAAATGCCTCACACACTTCGTGAAGCACTAGAAGGTCTTGCAGGTGATTATGATTTCTTAAAACCAGTATTTACAGAAGAATTTATCAAAGCATATTTAGACTATAGATTTGATCGTGACGTTATTCCTGATGAAGGTCGTCCAACAGCGTACGAGTTTAAAACTACGTACCAGTGCTAAACTTTTTAGCCTGATATTTTTCCCACTTTTTTGTGGGAATATTCTACATGTAAACTTAAATACCCTTCTCTTGTCACAACACAAATAAACATATAATCAAAAATTCGATATAATTGCAAACTTAATAGTCCTGTATAAGAGTGCAGCTATTAAATAATTCAAGAAAAGGATTCTTTATGAAGAATATTCCACAAGGAAAATATAAACCGTATCCAAAAATAGACTTAGCCCAGAGACAGTGGCCTGATAATACTATTACAAAAGCTCCTATATGGTGTAGTGTAGATTTACGTGATGGAAATCAAGCACTTATCAACCCAATGGATATGAACAAAAAACTTGAATTATTTGCACTCTTACTGAAACTCGGATTTAAAGAAATTGAAGTGGGCTTTCCTTCTGCTTCAAAAATAGAATTTGATTTTTTACGTCGCCTTGTAAATGATAATTTAATTCCTGATGATGTAACTATTCAGGTTTTGGTTCAAGCAAGAGAACATTTGATAGCAAGAACTTTTGAAGCCCTTCAAGGGGTCAAAAAAGCAACTGTGCATCTTTATAATTCAACTTCTATTGCACAAAGAAAAATTGTTTTTTCAAAATCTCAGGATGAAATTGTAACCCTTGCATTAGAAGGCGTAGATTTAGTAAAAAAATATGAAGCAAATCATAATGGAGAAATATTTTTAGAGTACTCCCCTGAAAGCTTTACTGGAACTGAGCTTGATTTTGCAGCACGAATTTCTAATGCTGTAACAGCTCGTTGGGGTATAAGTGAGACAAGAAAAGTTATTATTAACTTACCTGCAACAGTGGAAATGGCAACGCCAAATATTTATGCAGACCAAATAGAATGGATGGGTGAACATTTAGATAATCGTGAAAATGTCATTATTTCTACTCATACACATAACGACAGAGGAACATCTATAGCTGCGACAGAATTAGCACTTTTAGCAGGGGCTGACAGGGTTGAGGGAACACTCCTTAGTAATGGTGAACGAACAGGAAATGTCGACATCATCACACTTGCTTTAAATATGACTTCTCAAGGAATAGATACGGGACTTGATTTTTCAAATGTGAATGAAGTTGTTGCTATTATAGAAAAAGTAACGGAACTTCCGACACATCCAAGACATCCGTATGTTGGAGAACTTGTTTATACCGCTTTTTCAGGCTCTCATCAAGATGCCATAAATAAAGGGCTTGCATATCAACAAGCAAAAGAAGACCCTTTTTGGGAAGTACCGTATTTGCCGATAGACCCGGCTGATGTTGGACGTACTTATGAGAGTATTATCCGCATTAACTCTCAATCAGGAAAAGGTGGTGTAGCATATCTACTTGAACACAATTATGGCTACCATCTACCAAAAGCAATGCATCCCGAAATTGGACGCATCATACAGACCTTAAGTGATGAAAAAGGACGAGAACTCGAAGCTGATGAGATATTAGAAGCGTTTAAAGAGACTTATTTTACTATTGATGAACATATCTCTTTTATAGATTTTACGCTTTCATCAGATAACGGAACATCTACATGTAGCTTAACGTACAAGAATAATGATAGCGTTATTATATCGCAAGGTGAAGGCAATGGTCCTATAGATGCATGTAAAAATGCACTTATGCAGGAATACAAAAATGAATTTAGCATTAAATCATATTCAGAACACTCATGTGGTGATAAAAGCACGGCAAAAGCTGTAGCTTACATAGAAATCCAAAGCAAAGAGACACTTTCTTGTTTTGGTGTAGGTGCAGATAATGACATTACAATAGCCTCCATAAAAGCTATGTTTTGTGCCTTAAACAGAAGCTTCTACGAATAAAAAACTTTTAAAATAGAAGTTCGGCCTCAGGGTCGGTTCTGTCTTCGCTTCTTGGTGGTTTTGAAATATCACTAAAATACTCTTTTCCACTCTTTAATTTTACTTCTATAATACCTTTTGGTATATCAAATTTTCTTTTTATTTGTGGGTACAGTTTTAGTACATGTCTAAAATAATAAGCAAAAGCAGGACCTGAAACCCGTCCTCCTGTCTCTTTATGATACATTGGCGTATTGTCATCATTTCCAAACCACACAACGGTCTCTATAGTAGGAGAATATCCGGCGAACCATGCATCCATATTATTATTGGTTGTTCCTGTTTTTCCGGCAAGTTCTATCCCTCTCACCCCAGCTCTTCTTCCTGTCCCTTTTTTGACAACATCACGTAAAATAGAAGTCATAATAAAAGACTGTGTAGGTGATGTAATATAATGCGAGATTTCCTGTTTTTCATATATTGTACTGCCACCTTGTTCTATACTTGCAATAAGATGTGGTTGTACCTGAATTCCATAATTGGAAAATGAAGTATAATATTTTGCAAGTGTAAGAGGTGAGACAGACATTGTTCCAAGTGAGATAGATAAATCATTGGGCAAATTTTTGATATTGAATTTTTTCAATTCATGAAGCAGTTGACTTAAGCCTATATCGTTAACAAGATTAATCGTTGCAAGGTTTCTTGAATGAATAAGAGCTTTTCGTAAAGTAATCAAGCCTTCATAATTTTTCTCATAATTTTTAGGCTGCCATTTCATCTCTTGCCCATTTTTTTTATACTCATATGTTTGTGCAATATCTACAATTTTTGTAGCACCGGAGTAGCCCAAATCAATTGCCACCTGATAAATAAAGGGTTTAAAAGCAGAACCGGGCTGGCGTTTTCCCTGTGTTGCACGATTATATGAACTCTTTTTATAATCAACACTTCCAACAAGAGCCAAAATATCACCACTCTTTGAATCAAGCGAAACTAGGGCTCCATTTAATTGCGATACATTCACATCTTGTGCTTCTTTTAAATCTTTTATATCTTTTTGTTTATATTTTTCAATTCTTTTGAGTGCTAAATTATAAGCATATTTAAGGGATTTTTTTGCGACATTTTGTAATTTTAAATCAACAGTAGTATAAATTTTATATCCACCTGTTTTTACATCAGTTATACCCATTTTTTTCAGTCTTCGAACAACTTCATCAACAATAAATGGTGCTTTATTTTGCGTGAGCGTATCATCATACACTACAGGGTTTTCGGCCAAAGCTTTTTCAAATGTTGCATCATCTATCCAGCCAAGCGTATGCATTCTAGTAATTACACGATTTGCCCTGCCCATGGAAATATCATAATTTCTTGTAGGTGCGTACGTACTCGGTGCTTTTGGCAGACCTACAAGTATAGCCATCTCTTTAAGAGTTAAATCAGATAATTTTTTATGAAAATACCCATCAGCTGCAGTTTTTACACCATAATACCCATGCCCAAAATAAATCTCATTGAGATAACGCTCTAAAATTTGCTCTTTTGTAAGGGCATGTTCCACTTTAAATGAATAAATCAGCTCTTTTATCTTTCGAGAAAGTTTTTTCTCTCTTGTGAGCAGTTTATTTTTCACTAACTGCTGGGTGATAGTACTCGCACCTTCAACCATTTTTCCAGCTTTCACATCTTTTATCATAGCTCGAAAGATTGCATCAAAGTTTACTCCGGAGTGTTCAAAAAATGTTGTATCTTCTATGGCAACAAGAGCTTCAATAATTCTCGGTGGAATTTCATCAAAAGAGGCATAATAACGATGCTGTTTATCAAAAATATTTGCTATTTTTTCTCCATTTTTATCATAAATTCTAGTTGTTTGCGCTGGTTTATAATTTACTAAAGATGAAATATCATAATCATAAGCCGTCAAATAATAGCCAAGTATGATAAAAGGAGAAAGCAGTCCTAAAATAAATAAACTAATAAATGTTTTTTTCATATTCTAAATTTCCTATTGGCAAAATTTGCCTCTATCAATATTTTTGTGTACTCATTTTTTGGATTTTGTATCACTTCGTTCATATTTCCACGCTCTACAATTTCCCCATTTTTAATAATAGCCACATCTTCACATAACTCTTTTGCCGAAGATATATCATGCGTAACAAAAAGCATTTTAAACCCCTCTTTTTTTTGTAAATTTTTCAATAGTTGCAAAATAAGTTCTTTTGTCTGCGGGTCAAGAGCTGTCGTCGGCTCATCAAGTAACAATAATTTTGGTTTTGATTCTAACGCAATTGCAATGACAACACGCTGAAGCTGACCACCGGAGAGTTCAGGGGAGAAGCGTTCAAGCAAATCATAATCTAGCCCCACTTCATCAAAAAGAGCATGCACTCTTTTTGTATCACTAAAAAACTGTTTTTTTATTTTTGTTAGTGGAGAGAGTGCTGTAAAAGGATTTTGCGGGACAAAAGAGACTGTTTTGCCTCCAATTAGTTCAAATCCGAAAGCATCTTCTAATTCAAGTTTCATTTTCTTTGGAAGCATTCCAAGGAGTGCTTTAAGCGTCAAACTTTTCCCACTGCCACTTTGTCCGATAAGTGCTAAAGAAGAGGAAATATGCAAGGCAATATCAACCATTGTTTGTTGCTCATATACAATTTTCAGTTTTGAAATATTCATTTTTTATATTGTGCCAATTTTTTACATACAAAGCGTAAAGAGTCGCTGCTCTCACCAAGTCTGGCTATTAAACGAATAATCGCCGAAGAAACAGTAGGCTGCCTTATGGCACCGACGCTATAGTTATCATCGAGTAAACTATTTTTTATTTCTATAACTTTTTTATTATCTCCTATAAGAATAGGAACAATTAAACCATCTACATGTAAACCCAATTCTTCGTAAATAATCTTTTTACGAAGTGCTATCTCTTTTTTTAACATGCTTGTATTTGCCAAAATATATTTCAGGGCATTATGTGCCAAAAGCGTGTCATACAAAGAGAGTGAAGTAGCGTAGATGACGGGCTTTGCACGATTGAGTAAATACTCGATTATATGGTTTGAAGCAAGTATAAATGCCCCAAAACTTCCGTATGCCTTACCAAGTGTACCCATTTTTATATGGTTCTCTTTTACTGCAATATTATAATAATCAAACACACCCATTAACTTATCGCCAATAACACCACTGCTATGTGCTTCATCTACTATAAGAAGTGCTTCTGCTTCATCACATATACTAAAAACTTCTTTGTCGCATAAATCACCATCCATAGAATAAATACCTTCTACAGCCACTATTTTACGTTTTGCATCTGATTTTTTAAGCAGTGTTCGCAATTCGTTCATATCATTATGTTTAAAAAAAACTACATGTAGATTATTAAGCCCTGCTGCCAAAACGCCTGAAGCATGATACAGTTCATCTATAAAAAGAGTGTCACCACGTCGCACAAGTGCTTCAATCAAAGCGATATTTGCATTAAAACCACTGCCTAGAACAATGCCCGCTTCAAAATCATTAGCCGCACAAAGAGCATCTTCAAAATCTTTATGTATTTGATGATACCCATTTACCAGCATAGAAGCTTTAGAATTGTTCATAGGGTAACGCTCCAACTCTTTACATGTAGATATATGCAAAGCCTTATTGTGTGAAAGTCCAAGGTAATCATTTGAAGCAAAATCATATAAAGAGGTATTGAGCACTTCACGTGTTCTATATCGTCCTGATTTTTTCAGTGCCCTCAACTCTTTATCGTACAAATTCATCCAAGGACGACCTTATTTCTCCCTGTCTCTTTTGCTTTATAGAGTGCTAAATCCACTCTTTTATAAAGGGAAGTATCATCATCGCCCTTTTCATACCCTGCCACACCAAAACTCATGGTAATTGGTAAGACATTTTCATACTCTTCTACGTTCTGTCTCAATTTTTGTGCAAGAATATAAGCTTTGTCTTGGGAAGTATGTGGGAGAATTACAATAAATTCTTCTCCACCAATGCGACAAAAAACGTCACCTTTTCTGAGCATAGAAGATATAAGACTTGTATAGGTTATTAAAACTTTATCACCCATATCATGTCCATGATTATCATTTACCTTTTTGAAAAAATCTATATCACAGATGATTAAAGAAAAAGGATGATTATATCTTTGTGCTAAAACAAGCTGTTCATCAAGTTTCTTATGAAAAAATCTTCGATTTCCTATATTTGTCAATGTATCATTTACAGCTAATGATTCCAGCTCTTTTTTATATGTTTCTTGCTCTGTAATATCTGACAATATAACACCATACAAACTTTTTTTATCATTAAGTATTGAAGCAGAAATAGCAAAATAATATTCTTGATTATATATTTTCATTTTTACTTTATGATATCTATCGGTATACTTTATCAAATAATCAATCCAGCTCAGACCATCATTAATATTTGCCAAATATTCTTCTTCTTCCTCAAAAAAATCACAAATACAATTGTATTTTTTTGAAAAATCTTTGATACTTTTATAGCCTTTAAAATATTTAAAAAAAGTTTTGTTCGCAGATACAATGTTATTAGTATCACTTACCATTACAATATTTGTCGAGTTGTCTATAATATTTTTATAATAATGTTTTTGCTTATCATATTTATCAAAAAGCATAGCACTCACCATAAATAAAATAGTAATAACTGCAATACTCCATAACATACTCAACTTAAGTGTTACCAGTATTATTACTATATAGGCGATTAGGATATTAATAAAAAAACTGTACTTTTTGTATATCTTCATAAAGATTTCTCCATAAATGTTTGTAACACTTCGATATTCAACCCCATAGCAGTACTTTCGTAGCCTTTAACCTCTTTGATATAAGATTTACAAAACCCTTCCACCATGCAGGCACCTGCTTTACCACGCCACTCGCCACTGTTTAAATAGACTTCAAGGTCGTCATAGTTAAAATCATCAAACAAATAATCAGTTTGAGAAATATCTATAATTTTTTTCTTTTTTGAATGGTATATCAGACAGGTAATAATACTCGTAATATTTCCACTTTGTGTCATTAAAATATTACGAGCATCATCTTTGCATCGTGCTTTTCTTAAAATATGCCCTTGACTTGTTACGACGGTATCAGCGACCAGAAGTGGGTACTCTTCATAGCCAAAAGCTTTAACATTTACTTCATATTTTCCCATAGTAGCTTGATAAACAAAGTTTTTCGGACAACTTGTAGCAATACTCTCTTCATCAAAATCAACACTCTCTTGAATAAAATCAATACCTGCTTGTTCTAAAAGCATTGCGCGTGTCTGGGATGATGAGCAGAGTCTAATAGGCATTTCTTAAAGTAACTCCCAAATAAATTGCAATAATTCCTAATATAATATTTACAGGAACCATATATTTTCCAATAAGTTCAAGAGCTTTTTTAGCACCTGCCGTATCCCCTTTTTCCAAAAGTTTTTGTGCTTTATTTCGCCTTAATATCATCACACCCAGATTTGCCGCCATTACCATCCAAATTGTCTCTTTCGCATGTACTATATTATAAATATGCATAGCATAGCTATCTATAACATTTCCATTAGCATCTACCGCAGCTGCACGAAAACCAAGTCCTACTCCCATTATAACAGCGGTAATAATTAAAATAATAACAAAAGGAGAAACTATAATAAACAATCTTTTCAGTGCCTGTGAAATTCTCTCTAATCTGTGTAGAGGAGATTCTATTTGCATAAATGAAGCATGTGCCGCAAATTTCATAGCAATCATTCCTCCAACCCAAACAACAGCAGAAACTACATGTAAAAATACTATCGGTGTTCTATAATCTGCAAAAAGTTCAATCAAAAATTCTTTCATTATTGAAGAACCTCTTTTATAAATAGCAATGCTTCTTCTTTTGCTTCAGGCAATTTTGAAGCATCTTTTCCACCTGCTTGTGCAAAATCAGGACGGCCACCTCCGCCTCCACCGAGTATTGGTGCTATTTTTTTAATCCAATCCCCCGCTTTTGCCCCACAACCTTTAACACCCGCAGCAATAAGCACTTTTTCGCCTTTTATTTGAAACAACATGGCACAAAGTTTTTCATTTTGATTTTTTAACTCATCTATTTTTTCTTTAATGTCGCCGTTTGGTAATTCATCGATTACCACGGCAACACCATTGATATCATCTGCTTTTATTTCAACTTTTGCACTTTCTTGTGACTCTTTAAGTTCAGATTTAAGCTCTGTGATATTTGCTTTGAGTCTATGCACTCCGGCAAGTAGATCAAGATTTTTCACTTCCACTTGTGCTTCTTTTAGAAGTTCTCTTTGTTTACAAAAATAGCTGTACGCTGCATTACCGCACACTGCCTCAATTCTTCTGACACCTGCACTTACGCCGCTCTCTTTTGTAATGATAAATGAGCCGATGTTTGCCGTATTTTCTACATGTACGCCACCGCAAAACTCTACAGATGTATCCCCAAATTTTACAACACGTACCTCATCTCCATATTTTTCACCGAATTGACTTTTCGCACCAGATTTTTTGGCTTCTTCTATTGGCAAAACATCTGTCTTTGCAGGAATTGCACGCATTATTTCTACATTAACACGTTTTTCTATCTCAGTAATTTCTTCTTCACTTAAAGCTTTTGGATGAGAAAAATCAAAACGTAAACGGTTTGCTTCTACAAGCGAACCAGCTTGGGCAATATGCTCTCCAAGTTCATCAAACAATACTGCATGAAGCAAGTGCGTAGCAGAGTGGTGTTTTACAATTTCATTGCGAGAAATATCCACAACAGCATCTACATTTATGCCTACTTTAATACTTGAAGTCACTTCAATTTTTGAAAGATTTATGTCAAAGAATTTTTTAGTGTCAAGTACTTTTGCACGGCACTGCAGTTCTCCAATATCGCCACACTGTCCACCACTTTGTGCATAAAAAGGTGTTTTATCGAGCATTACCCAACCGTTTTGAGATATGTCAAGTACCTCTACTCTTTTAAAGTTTTCATCTAAAAGTGCCAATACTTTTGATGCATGATATGTTGTTTCATAACCTACAAATTCATTTGTACCAAATACTTCAAGCAACTCTTTAAAGTCACCCTGCACGCTATCATCACCACTGCCTTTCCAAGCAGCTTTTGCACGTGTTTTTTGCTCATGCATTAATGTTTCAAATTTTGCAGCATCAAGTTCAAGCCCTTTTTCACGCAACATATCTTCAGTTAAATCAAGGGGGAAACCATAAGTATCATAAAGTTTAAATGCCACTTCTCCGGAAAAAACTTTTTTAGTCTTTTGAAGTTCCATGCTAAAGAGTGCTATTCCAGATTCAATTGTTTTAAAAAATCTTGCTTCTTCTAATTCTATCTGCTCTTTTACAACAGCTGATTTTTTTTCTAAATAATCATATTCTTTACCCATAATACTAACCACAGTATCTACCAGTTTATACATAAAAGGAGCACGCAAACCTAAAAGATACCCATGTCTTACAGCACGACGTAAAATACGGCGAAGAACATAACCGCGTCCTTCATTGGAAAAGTTTGTCCCCTGAGAAAGCAAAAATACTGCCGTTCTGATGTGGTCAGCTATAACACGATACGAAGCACCTGTCGCGTAAACATATTCTTTCTCAATTAAATCTTCCACTTTACGAATAAGCGGCATAAACAAAGAAGACCCATAATTACTTAAAGCACCTTCTTTAATGGCAACAACGCGTTCAAGTCCCATACCCGTGTCAATAGAAGGCTTAGGTAAAGCAGACATAGTGCCGTCAGTTGCTCTTTCATACTGCATAAATACAAGATTCCAAATTTCTAAAAATCTGTCACCTTCTCCACCAAGGTAATCTTCTTCACCGCTAAAGTGTTCCGCACCCTGATCATAAAAAATTTCAGAACATGGCCCGCATGGTCCTGTATCACCCATTTGCCAAAAATTATCTGCATCACCAAGGCGAAGAATTCTCTCTTTGGCTATATGCTTTTGCCAAAGTTTTTCTGCCTCATCATCACTGTCATGAATAGTTACCCAAAGCTTCTTTTTGTCAAGTTTTATAACTTCTGTTATAAATTCCCAAGCATATGCAATTGCATCTTCTTTGAAATAATCTCCAAAACTAAAATTACCAAGCATTTCAAAAAAAGTATGATGACGTGCCGTATGGCCTACATTTTCAAGGTCATTATGTTTTCCGCCTGCACGAATACAAGTTTGACAAGATGTCGCACGAGGATTTTTGGGAGCCGGAACTTCACCTGTAAAAATCGACTTAAAAGGGACCATGCCCGCATTGTTAAAAAGAAGAGTTGCATCATCAGGCACTAAAGGTGCTGATGGAACTCTTGTATGTTGTTTTGATTCAAAGTATTTTAAATACGCTTCTCTGATGTCCATATATATTTCTCTTTTATAAAATTACGCGATTATAACTAAAATATGCCTTATTTTTATTTAACTGTTTTTTTGTAAAAATGCAATAAAAAGGATTTAAACTTTAAGCTATTTTTACATAAATAATGTAAACTTATTTTAATCATAAAGTTATATAATTTTTACAACATAAGGAGTTATTATGCATTTTTTAGATGAAGATATTTATGAAGCAGTAAAAAATTATCTTCCGCGAGTAAGTGAATATGTAAATTCACATGGGGGAGATATTAAACTTCTCGGCACTAAAGACGGCGTCGTTTATATAGAACTCGCTGGTGCATGCGGTGGTTGTTCTATGAGCCTTATGACGACAAAAATGGTTGTGCAAAAAAAGCTTCGAGAACTAATACATCCTGAACTTGTAGTTACAAATGTTGATGGAACTTCTGAAAACAGAATGCCTGAAGATGCTTATACAGGTAAGATAGAACAAGACGATGAAGAGCATGAAGAAAAGCAGGAGAAACATGGAATGCTTGATAATATTAAGCACATAGTAGGACTTTAAGATGCTGATTGATTATGCAAAGGTAAAATCAATTTTTTGCTATCCGTATCGCTTTAGTATGTAAAAGAGCATCTGCTATCTTTTTTCTCGCAGACTCTATAAGGCGAGAAAAAGTAGTACGTGAGATGCCCATTTTATCGGCACACTCTTGCTGATAAAGTCCCTCATAGTCTGCTAAACGTAGTGCTTCCATTTCATCTTCTTGAAGTATCACCCTCTCTAAATCACTACGTTTAATACCACATGGTTTAAAACAAACATGACTGTGATCAGCATTTATCTGTCTTTGTATCGGTTTTCTACCTCTCATCTTCTTTCCTCCTATTTTAAAGAGAGTATTCACTCTGCAATCGTTTTTCCATCTAAATGGACTGTTTTTTTATTGTCAAAACAACCACTCAAAAACACTAATGCAAGTGTTAATAACCATACTATTTTCATTAAATAAACCTTTCATCTGAACGCGTATTAGATACCTCATCAGCACTTGCATGCATCCAACCATTTTTTACTTCACTCTCAATTTTATCAAAATTTTCAATATAAGGCTTAATATCTAAAAGTGGAGTCCCATCGACAATATCAACCCCTTTAATCGTGACAATATTATCTACGACATCTACTATCTCAACAACTGAAAGCCCGATGGAATTTGGATGCATAGGTGTTCGTGTAGAAAATACACCTCTTTGTGTACCTGTTTTATCATTAAAAGGAATGACACTGAGTTGATGAGTATCAATTTTATGAAAATAGTAAATAAGATAGGCATGAGAAAAACCATCTAAATCTTTCAAACCTTCAACATACTCCTCTTTAAACTCAATAGTTGCCAAAACCTCTCTTGCTCCACAAGGTTGTACCGGCATATCTTTTAAATCACAAAAAGGAGACTTTATAGTTGCTATTTTATGTAAATTAATTTGCATTTCTTTTTCCTTCAATTTTTTTCAATCCTAAGCTAATAATGAAGCCACCAAACAATAATACAATCGTTACCAAATATATAAACGTATAACTCTCAAAACTTTTAAGTAAAAAACCCCCAAGTACAGGAAAAAAAAGTCCAAAAGAGCTCAAATTTGTCTGCACTGCGGTATAGATTGGGCGTTTTTCTTCTGGTGCTATTTCTATAATGAGATTCATTCCGCTGTTTCCAAAACCATCAAGTGCAATGCCATAAAGAAAAAACACAAGAGCGTACATGTAACTACTATTTGCAAACAAAGCAACACTAAATGCTGCTATCATAAAAAGGAAACTCAAAGAGAGCATATTTTCATAGTTGCTAATCCGTCTCCACAGTAAAGAGCTCCCTACTATACTGCCTAGCATCTGTACCATTATAAATCCACCCAAAATCCAACCAGTAAGAGCCACAGAACTTTTTGCCTCTAATATAACGAAAGGAATGGAAAGGTAACATGCAAAACTTAAGAAAATAGCTAAAGTTTGCTGCTGCAGACGCTTGTCGTTTTTAAGTATGTCAAAGGCATTTTTTACAAAAAGTGCAAAATTTTTCTCTTTTTCCTGCACATTTTCTTTGGAAGGTTCATCATCAATAGTTGCAAAAATAAAAAAACCAATACCCATAATAAAACTACTTACAAGAAAAAGATAGGCATAATTCAGAGGTGCTTCAAAATTACTCAATACATACCCTGCAACACCACCACTAATAATAGAAGCAATAGAACCCGCTACCTGACGGTTTGCCATTGTCTTTCCGCGATACGCTTTAGAAAAAAGTTTTGCCTGAAGTTCTTTAAAATAGATGGCACCAAAACCAGCAGAAAGAGAAAAACCAAAAAGTCCTAAACCAATAAGTACAAGTGTCAGCGTTTTGTTAGCATCTCCGATAAAATAGATACTCAAACCAATACTAAACCAAGAGAGCCAACGGAAGAAAAAAACCTTTTTCAAATAAGGCAAAACTTTTTTATAACTTTGTGCATGAAATGCAGCATAAAGTTGCGTAAGTATTGCTCCCCCGCGTAGCAAAGAGACAAAAATACCAACAATAAAAGCACTATTACTAAAATGCTCAATAATGAGTGGCAGTATAGTTGAAGGCTCTGCTATAGTAATAGCTAAAGAGAGAAAAAATGCATGTGCTACATTTTTATAGTTATTAATCGGGTTATCCTGTTTATACACTTATTTTACGATTGTCACAACAAAAGCACCTCTAAAGTCACCTTTTTTATAGTTCACTGCTTTATCATTTGGATATTTTGCTTTTATCAGTTTATATGCCTCTGGATCTCTTGTTTGAACATCACCATGACATGTTAAACAAATACCTTTGTTAATGAAAATTGGTTTATAAACTTTATAAGAGTTTTTAGATACCTGTTTTACAATCATTTTTGGTATAGTTTTTTGAGTATTTACATCATTTTGAATTTGTTGTAAAACTTTTGCCTCATCAACTGTCGGTTTGTCTGTAGGGTTTCTATATTTAAGTGAAATTCTTTTTACACTTATACCTTTTGGATAGCTACTATTTACTTTTTTAGCAATTCCTGCTGCTTCTTCCAAACAAAATCCCGCAGCCTGAGTCGGTCCACCTGCTTTCATATTTTGTTTCATATGAGACTTTAAAGCTCCGCCCATTTTCATAATGGCACTCTTTGCCTCTTGTTTAATCTCTTTGTTTGTTGTCGCATTTAAAAGTGTCGCACCCACTAATAATGTTACAATCACTACTCGCTTTTTCATCTTTTTTCCTTACTTTATTTCGCAATTAATGCACATATGTGCAGAATTATAGCGAACATATGTTCGTAAGTCAAGTGAATTAAATTTTTATATTTTTATAAAAT
>JALUXS010000088.1 GCA_027013185.1 Sulfurimonas sp. | reverse complement strand
AGATAAAAAAATCACCTAAAAAAGAGCCGCAAATAGAAACTTCAATAGAAGAAGAAAAAATAACTGAATCTGTGCCGGAGATAGAAGCGATAATAGAACCTGAAATAGAAGAAGAGATAGACAAACCGACTTATTTAAGAAAAGAAGAGCAAAGTGATACAAAAAAAACGATTTTAGATATTGCAGCAGATGTAAAAGAGCATAAAAATACTCTTATTGTTGATGAACTTGAAGAAAACACAAAGTTACTCGAAAATATTGAAAAAGGGACAGTGGAAAAACCTAAAAATTTTAAACTGCCATCAGTAAACTTTTTACAAAAAGCGAATAAAACTACACACAATATTGATGAAAAAGAGCTTGATGATAAGATAAAATATCTTATAGATAAGCTTGCTCATTTTAAAATAGATGGAGATGTTGTTCGTACTTATGCCGGCCCTGTTGTATCCACTTTTGAATTTAAGCCGGCGGCGAATGTGAAGGTAAGTAAAATTTTGAATCTGCAAGATGATTTAGCTATGGCACTCTCAGCCGAAACGATTCGTATTCAAGCACCAATTCCGGGAAAAAATGTTGTCGGTATTGAAATTCCAAATGAGAGTGTTGACACAATCTACCTCAGAGAATTACTTGATGATAAACTATTTAAAGACTCAGCATCTCCTTTAACAATAGCTCTTGGAAAAGATATTGTAGGCAAACCATTTATTACAGATTTAAAGAAGCTTCCTCATTTGCTTATTGCTGGAACAACTGGAAGCGGAAAAAGTGTTGGTATAAATGCAATGATACTTTCATTACTGTACAAAAATTCGCCTGATCAGCTTAGACTCCTTATGATTGATCCAAAAATGCTTGAATTTTCTATATACAATGATATTCCACATCTTCTTACACCTGTTATTACGAAGCCAAAACAGGCTATAGCTGCTTTAAATAATATGGTCAATGAGATGGAACGACGTTATGAACTCATGGCTGAAAGTCGTACTAAAAATATTGAAAACTATAATGAAAAAGTGAAACGTGATGGTGGAGAACATCTTCCGTATATTGTTGTAATTATAGATGAATTAGCTGATTTAATGATGACAAGCGGGAAAGATGTAGAACTCTCAATTGCAAGACTTGCCCAAAAATCACGAGCCTGTGGCATTCACCTTATAATTGCGACGCAAAGGCCTTCTGTGGACGTTGTTACAGGACTTATCAAGGCAAATCTTCCTTCTCGAATTTCTTATAGAGTAGGGCAAAAAATAGACTCTAAAATAATTTTAGATCAGATGGGTGCGGAATCATTACTTGGTCGTGGAGATATGCTCTTTACTCCTCCTGGGGCAACTGGACTTGTACGTTTACATGCTCCATGGGCAACAGAAGAAGAGATAGAAAAAATTGTAGAATTTATTAAAGCACAAAGAGAACCAAACTACGATAAAAGTTTCTTGGTAGAAGAGAATAAAAGTGAAGCAAACGCATCTGGATCAGGTGATAGTTATGAAGAACTAGACCCACTTTTTGAAGATGCCAAGAGTGTTGTTTTAAATGACAAAAAGACATCTATTTCTTATCTGCAAAGAAGGTTGCAAATTGGCTATAACCGTTCAGCAAGAGTTATAGAACAGCTAGAAAACGAGGGTATTCTTTCTTCTCCAAATGCCAAAGGTGTTAGAGAAATCTTATAATGCAAAAACCACATTTCATATTTACTAAAAAAACTAATTCTTTTAGCGTACATGTAGAAAATTTAGAAAATCTACATGTAGAACAAATTCACGTAATTCAAGACTTTGTTACCGCTAGAAATGGATACTTTGATTTTAATACATATACTTTTATTATTAGAAAAAAATTGGAGTTTCAAGAGTTTGTAAAACTTGTAAAAACTTTACATGTAGATGCTTTTATTGAAGAAAAAACTCTTTATATTCAAAGTAATGCACGTATTGAGTTTGGACAATATAAAGGAATGTTTTATAATGAACTTCCTGATTCTTATCTTTTATGGTTAAACAATAATTATATCGGTAAAGATAGAGAAATACTTTGTAATGAAATAAAAAGCCGAAATTTATAAGTGTTACTTTTTATCACATGAGTAAAATATAAGTGTTTAGAAAAGTGACACTGCTAAAATCATTACTTATCTTTTAGATATAATACCAACAAATTAAATTGACAAT
Source organism: Sulfurimonas sp. (assembly GCA_027013185.1). GTDB lineage: Bacteria > Campylobacterota > Campylobacteria > Campylobacterales > Sulfurimonadaceae > Sulfurimonas. The sequence goes on along the minus strand of JALUXS010000088.1, from coordinate 6,820 downwards.
AGGAATTATTATGGGATTTAGAGAATCTTACAAAGCACATGTGCAAGAGAGAGAAGCACTCGGTGTTCCTCCGTTACCACTGACTGCCCAACAAACAGTAGATGTTATAGAATGTATTAAAACAGGTGAAGCTGTAGAAGAAATGCTTGATCTTTTACAAAACCGTGTATCTCCTGGTGTTGATGACGCTGCTTATGTAAAAGCTGCTTTTTTAAATGAAGTGGCAAGTGAAGAACACACGGTACCTGCAATTTCTGCTGAAAAAGCTGTGCAAATGCTTGGTACAATGCTTGGTGGGTACAATGTTAAGCCTATGATTGATGCCCTTACATCAAAAAATGTCAAAGTTGTAGCTGCTGCTATTGAGGCACTTTCAAATACTCTTTTAGTATATGATGCATTTAATGATGTTGAAGAACTTCATAAAAAAGGTGTTACTGCGGCAAGTGAAGTCCTAACTGCTTGGGCAAATGCTGACTGGTTTACACATAAACCTGCATTAGCTGAAAAAATTACTGTTACAGTTTTTAAAGTCTCAGGTGAGACAAATACTGATGATTTATCTCCGGCTTCTGAAGCATTTACACGTTCAGATATTCCTTTGCATGCAAACTCTATGCTTGCAGCAAAAATGGAAGATCCAATAGGAACTATAAATAAACTCAAAGAACTAGGTCATCCTGTTGCTTATGTTGGTGATGTTGTAGGAACTGGTAGCTCAAGAAAGTCTGGTATTAACTCTGTACAATGGCATATGGGGGAAGATATTCCTGGTGTTCCAAACAAACGTACAGGTGGTGTAGTTCTTGGTGGTATTATTGCTCCGATTTTCTTTGCAACTGCTGAAGATTCAGGTGCCCTTCCTTTGGAACTTGATGTTTCTCAAATGGAAACAGGTGATGTGATTGATATTTATCCATATAAAGGTGAAGCACATAAAAATGGTAAGCGTATAGCAACTTTTAAACTTAATCCAAATACCATTACTGACGAAGTTCGTGCAGGTGGTCGTATTCCGTTAATTATAGGACGTGGATTAACTACTAAAGCACGTTCTGTATTGGGTATGGATGCGACTAAAGTCTTTTTAACTGCTAATCAACCTGCTGATACAGGTAAAGGATACACACTTGCTCAAAAAATGGTAGGAAAAGCTTGTGGTATTGATGGTGTACGTCCTGGTATGTACTGTGAACCGCAAATGACTACTGTTGGGTCTCAAGATACAACGGGTCCAATGACAAGAGATGAAATTAAAGAACTTGCAGCACTTGGATTTAATGCTGATTATGTACTTCAATCATTTTGTCATACAGCAGCATACCCGAAACCGTCTGATGTAAAAATGCATCATACACTTCCTGATTTTATTGCAAACCGTTCCGGTGTTGCACTCCGTCCTGGTGATGGTGTTATTCACTCTTGGTTAAATAGAATGGTGCTTCCGGACACTGTTGGAACAGGTGCTGATAGTCATACACGTTTTCCTATTGGTATTTCTTTCCCTGGTGGGTCTGGAATTGTTGCATTTGCAGCGGTAACTGGTTCTATGCCATTAACTATGCCGGAATCTGTTCTTGTAAAATTCAAAGGCGAAATGCAGCAAGGTATCACACTTCGTGACCTTGTAAATGCTATTCCTTACCAAGCAATTAAAGAAGGTCTGCTTACAGTTGAGAAAAAAGGCAAGAAAAACATTTTTGCCGGTCGAATTTTAGAAATTCAGGGGCTTCCTGACTTAAAAGCTGAACAAGCATTTGAAATTTCTGATGCTTCAGCTGAGCGTTCTGCAGCTGCTTGTACCGTACAATTAAATAAAGAACCTGTAGCAGAGTACTTAAAATCAAATATTGTATTACTTGAACAAATGATTGATGCAGGCTATGAAGATCACAGAACAATTCGCCGCCGTATAGCAAAAATGGAAGAGTGGTTAGAAAAACAAGAACTTATGCAAGCAGATAATGATGCAGAGTATGCTGCTGTGATTGAAATTGATTTAAACCAAATTACAGAACCTATTTTGGCCTGTCCTAATGATCCGGATGATGTTGCAACACTTTCTGAAGTTTTAGCTGATCCAAAACGTCCTCATAATATTGATGAAGTATTTGTTGGCTCTTGTATGACAAATATTGGTCACTACCGTGCACTTGGAGAAGTTTTAAAAGGAGAAGGTCCTGTACCAACTCGTTTATGGGTTTGTCCTCCGACAAAAATGGATGAAAAACAGCTTATAGAAGATGGTTATTATGCACTTTTTGGAGCAGCTGGGGCACGTACAGAAATTCCTGGATGTTCTTTGTGCATGGGAAATCAAGCCCGTGTTGCTGATAATGCAACAGTATTTTCTACATCAACTCGTAACTTTGATAACCGTTTAGGTAGAGGTGCACAGGTTTATCTCGGTTCAGCAGAACTTGCAGCTGTATGTGCACTTCTTGGAAAAATTCCAACAAAAGAAGAATATATTAATTTGACGAAAAAAATTAATGGTAAAGAAGAAGATATTTATAAATATCTGAACTTTAATCTCATCAAAGATTATAAGCTTAACTAATCTTTCTAGCGTGAACCAAGAGTAAATGGAATTAAATCCGTTTACTCTCTTACTAAATCATAATCTTGGGGAATGTGAGGCTTGTATGCTTCTAGGGGTATTGCTTTATTTTCTTTTTGATTCTTAAACTTTATAACAACACTATTTTCAAGTTCATCTTTATATGAAATAGATTCTATCTCTGAACCTTTTACCTTGAGTATATATTCTTTATTTTTGAATTTTGCCAAGTAAGTATCTTTATCAATTTTTTTTGCATTTTCAAGAATTTCAAAAAAATTAAAATCTTCACCTATCTGTTTTATAATAGCTTGTTCTATTTCTGGTTCAATAACAATGATTTTATAAGGAATAATATAAACACTTTTTTTAATTGGTTTTGTATATTTCCATAAGGCAAATATTGGTTTTGATACCATGACATGCCCCTCATATGTTATTTTCACTCCTTTGTCATCTGTGATTTTTTGTAAGAAATCTGCTTCAAAGCTTGTTATATTATTAATGCTTGCAAAGCTCGATGTAACCAGTAGAGCTGCAAAAAGTATTTTTTTCATGTGTATCCTTTAGACAGAAATTATAGCAAATTATTCATTTATACTGTTTATTAGATTTAATGTGATAAAATAAAAGCAATTTCAGTGATTACTATATAGTAAGTTATATAGTAGCGAACATAAGGTTGCAAATGCTACAAGCATTCATGGGTAAGGTATTTGGTACTGCAAATGACCGAGAATTAAAAAAATATAGTAAAAAAGTAAAAAAGATTAATGATCTTGAAAGTAAATATGAAGTCTTAAGTGATGAAGCTCTAAAAGAAGCTTTTGAAAGTCTAAAGCAGAGCGTATTGCAAGGTGAAAAAAGTTTAGACGATGTATTGTATGACTCTTTTGCCATAACAAGAGAAGCTTCTAAACGCGTATTGAATATGCGTCATTTTGATGTACAGCTTATTGGTGGTATGGTGTTACATGAAGGTAGAATAGCTGAAATGAAAACAGGTGAGGGTAAAACTTTAGTTGCTACACTTGCTATTACGCTTAATGCAATGACAGGTAAAGGTGTTCATTTGGTAACAGTGAATGATTATTTGGCTTCTCGTGATGCAAAAGAGATGGGCATATTGTATAACTTTTTGGGGTATAGTGTAGGTACTATTTTAGAAGATATGAATGACCCGCAAGAGAAGAAAGCTGCTTATGATGCCGACATTACTTATGGAACAAATAATGAGTTTGGTTTTGATTATCTTCGTGACAATATGAGTTATTCAAAAGATCAGATGGTGCAACGTGGACATAATTTTGTTATCGTCGATGAAGTGGATTCTATTTTAATTGATGAAGCTAGAACTCCTTTAATTATTTCAGGTCCAACAAATAGAAATATGCAAGATTATGTAAAAGCAAATCAAATTGCAAAGCAACTAAATAAAGAAGAAGATTTTACTGTTGATGAAAAAGATAAAGTAATTTTAATTACAGAAGAAGGTATAACAAAGGCTGAAAAGCTTTTTGATGTTGAAAACCTTTATAGTGTAGAAAATTCATCTTTGCCACATGCTCTTGATCAAGCTTTAAAGGCAAATTATCTTTTTGAAAAAGATGTTGATTATGTTGTTAATGCTGGTGAAGTTGTCATTGTTGATGAATTTACAGGTCGTTTAAGTGAAGGACGTCGTTTTTCTGAAGGGTTACATCAGGCACTTGAGGCAAAAGAGAGCGTTGAAATAAATGAAGAGACGCAAACACTTGCAGACATTACTTTTCAAAACTATTTTAGAATGTATGATAAATTAGCAGGAATGACAGGTACTGCTGAAACTGAAGCAACAGAATTCGCACAAATTTATAGTTTAGATGTTGTTTCAATTCCAACTAATATTCCAATTAGAAGAGATGATATAAACGATCTTATTTATAAAACTGAAGAAGAAAAATTTGCTGCAGTTATTGAAACTATTAAAAAATTAAGTAAAAATGGACAACCTGTTTTAATAGGTACTGCTTCTATTGAAAAATCAGAAGTTTTACATGAAGTTTTAAAAAGAGAAAAAATAGCCCACACTGTTTTAAATGCAAAAAATCACGCACAAGAGGGTGAAATTATTAAAAATGCTGGAGATAAAGGTGCTATTACTATTGCAACAAATATGGCAGGGCGTGGTGTTGACATTAAAGTAAGCCAGGAAGTGAAAGATTTAGGCGGTCTTTACATTATCGGTACAGAAAGACATGAAAATCGCCGTATTGACAATCAGCTTCGCGGTCGTTCTGGTCGTCAGGGTGATCCAGGAACAACGCAATTTTATCTTTCTCTTGAAGATAATCTTTTACGAATTTTTGGAAGTGATAAGATTAAATCTATTATGGAAAGACTTGGTGTTGAAGATGGGGAATATATAGAATCAAGAATGGTGACACGTGCAGTTGAAAAAGCACAAAAAAAAGTTGAAAATATGCACTATGAAGGGCGTAAACAAATTGTTGAGTATGATGATGTTGCTAATGAACAAAGAAAAATTGTTTATAAATTCAGAAATCAACTTTTGAGTGAAGAGTATGATATAGATACTAAAATTGATGAAATACGAGAAGAGTATGTTGCAACTTTACTTGCAAATGTAGATATCTTTCCTGGTGCAGATCAAGAAGATTTCAATCTTAAAAAATTATCAGAACTTTTACAAGAAGAAATTAACTTTGAATTAGATGTAGAAGCCCTAAAAGCTTTAGAATATGAAGAATTACTGGTTAAGCTTATTGCGCTGCTTAAAAATGCTTATGATGAAAAAATGAGTGTTCTTGATGCAGATACTAGAAGAGAAATAGCAAAAGAATTTTACCTTAAGGAACTTGATAACGCTTGGAGAGAACATCTTTACTCTATGGATAATATGAAAACAGGTATTCGTTTACGTGCTTATAATCAAAAAGATCCTTTAGTTGAATATAAAAAAGAGAGTTTTAACCTTTTTGGCGAATTAATTAATGATATAAAATTCAATACAATTAAAACATTGCAAATAATTCAGTTTCAAATGGAATCACCGGAGGAAGAGGCTGCAAGGATTTCAAAACAAATAGAAGAAGAAAAAAAGGCACAAGAAGCACTTATACAATTCAACCATCGTGATAATGTTGACATAGATGCCGAAGACGCACCTGTTAGTACTAAAAAAATTGCGAGAAATGATCCTTGTCCATGTGGAAGTGGAAAGAAGTATAAGCAGTGTTGTGGTAAAAGCGGACCAAAAAAAGGTGTTTTTGCCTCTTGAAAAAATCTATAGTCTCTTATCTGGTACAGCGCTTTTTACGTTTTGATAAAGAGCAGCCTTTTATTTTTATTTCTGCACTCCTTGCTTTTATAGGCATTACGTTGGGTGTTATGGTACTTCTAATTGCTATGGCACTTATGAATGGTTTTGATAAAGAATTTAAAGATAAACTGACGGTTATGAATTATCCTTTAACAATTCTTCCTAAATTCTATGGCGCAACTAATCAGGATTTACTTCTTGATTTAGAAAAAAAGTTTCCAAATTTACATTTTAGTCCTTATATACAGGCATCTGTTATGGCAAGGAGTGGAAGAAGATTAGAAGGTGGATACCTTTTTGGTGTCAATTTTGCTAAAGAGGCAAAAGTTAATTCTGTTCTTGCAAAAGCAATCAAAAATGATAAATTTCATAAGTTTGATATTATTATTGGAAAAACACTTAAAGATGAATTTCGTTTACATGTAGATGATAAATTGATGTATATCTTTACAAATGTAGAACCTGGCGGACTTTCCATATCACCAAAAATAAAAAGATTTAAAGTAAAATCTGTATTTGATTCAGGATTATCAGCCTATGATAAAGCGTATGCTTATACCTCTTTAGCAGCAATGCAGGCTCTACAACGTATGTCTGCTAATGAATATGACGGTATTCATATATTTTCTAAAAATCCAAGAGCAGATATAGCTAAAATTAAAAAAGAACTTCCAATGAATGTCAGTATTAAAGGATGGTGGGAAGACAATCTTAACTTCTTTGCTGCTTTACAGATGGAAAAAACATCACTTTTTATTGTTTTGATGCTTATTATTTTAATTGCTTCTATTAATATTATATCTTCTTTATTGATGACCGTTATGAATAGAAGAGGTGAGATTGCACTTTTACTCTCTCTTGGTGCCACCCCGATGGAGATTAAAAAAGTTTTTTTGTATCTGGGTATTGTTATAGGAATAGGTGGCATTATTGCAGGT
>JALUXS010000087.1 GCA_027013185.1 Sulfurimonas sp. | reverse complement strand
AAAGAAATGGATGAAACATATAAAAGAATTATTGACTCTTACAAAAAGAGTACCCTCATTATCAAAGACATCGCCAAAAATCATAACATTCAATCTGATGTCACAACAATGGCCATCAATGATTTGCATTCTATTAAAAGTTTTTCAAAATCTATGTATAATCTTTTGAAGTTGGCTCACTCTTGAGTGTATCTTTAATAAAACGTTTAATACTCTCAAATACTTCTGTTTCTCCTTCACCCAGAATTATTGTATGATTTGTTCTTGGTACTAAAACCAACTTTTTAAATTTTGATTTCACACGACCATAAATTAACTCTGCACTTTTTGGATTAACTACAGGATCATTATCACCCTGTAGCACTAAAATAGGAGCAGTAATACGAAAAAGGCCTTTATCTGTTTTGGTCATTACTTTTTCCATTTGTGCAATAGATTCCAGTGGATGCTTCGCATAATTTATATTTGGATTTTCACTATGGTTTTGCAGCCATTCTCCAATACCCTTTGCATGCAGATACGACACCATTTCATTAAAAGCATGTAACGATGGTACCACATAACTTACTTTCAAATTGTTTAATTTTAATGCTGAATTTATTGCTATAACACCATCAACAGGATATTTTGATGCATGTAAAAGTGCTAAAAGACCACCTGTTGAAAATCCGCCTATAAAAACTTTATCACATACCTGACGCATGGCTGTAAATGCACGTTCAAAATCAATTTCCCACTCTAATTCTGTAATATTTTTCAATGCTTCGGGAGAAGTTCCATGCCCTCGTAAGCGTGGTAAATAAACATTAATTCCTCGAGAAAAAAGATATTTTGCCAAATGTTTTGCTTCTGCCGGTGCTGCCATATATCCATGTGAAAATACAAGGCCAACACTATTCGCAGCACTATAATATACTTGCGGAGCACCCACATTTTCTTTTGTTGGAGGTGTGTCATAATATAATAAATACTCTTTTACATATATATCCCACTCAGCTTTTTTCAAATGTGAAAAGTTATCTTCTCTCAATTCTTTTTCTGAAAATTCTGCATTATGATATGCTATTTTTACCAGTTCTTTTTGCCATTTTATTTCATTCAAAATAACCTGGAGCGTATCTTTTACCCTTACTTTATTGAAGTCATACTCTTTTTCTAGTAAACTCTTGTCAAATAGATAATCTCCTTCACTGTTTTCATAAAGAATTTTTTGTATTTGTGCCAATTTAATTGCAGATTGAAAAGGAATATATTTATCATCAAGAATCAACTTAAAAAGTTCGTGCTGTAATTCTGGGTGTAGATTTACCCCCTCAATGTTTCCCAATTCTCTAATATTTTTATATATAAGTGTTTTAAGATAACTGGGACAAACCTTCAAACTAGGCATTGTCACCAATGAAAGAATAAATATATGGTCAAAATTAATTTGCAAGTTTCTATAAACTTGTGCCATTACATCATTAATAAGAACTTTTCTCTGTTTGTTTAACAGTTCTCGTACAACTTCATTTTCTTCCAGAGAACTTCCATTTATAGAACAACTTAAATCTTGAGTAGGTGTTTTAATTCTATGGAGTGTAAGATTATTTTCCTCTAAATATGTATCTATATATTTATCAACAGAGATCGCTTTACAAAAATGTAAATGCATATTTGCGGACATTAAAAGATTGAGTTCAATTTCAAGTTCTTCAAAAAAACGTGTACCTCTGAGATTGAAATATTTATCTATCCAAAGCATAAACCTGTTTCTTCCCGGTCTAATTGGATAATAGGTTATAGATAAAGGTACAATTTTTAAGTTCTTAACTTTTTTTAGTTGTGTTGATGTCAGCTTATTTACTGCACAAAATTCTTTTAACTCATCTTCACTCTCAACATTTTTCATAAATCTTCTTATAATTTGAGATTTAAGAGCTAAAACCGCTGCACCTGTGTAAACAGGTCCTTCTCGCATAGGTGTATGAACACAAAACTTTCCATCATCAGAGGTTATTAGCTTATTTTTAACCATATGTCCTTCAGGATAAACAACCCAGTCCGATTTCCCTGAAAGAAAATCATCAATTATAATACAATCACGCACCTTACTTTTGTTAGATATAGACCCGGCAAGCTTCATATACTCTCCCATCCACCCAACAAATATTGCATCATCCGCTAAAGAACGAACAATGCGTTTATGCTGTGAAAAAAGGACATAAGGAACCACCAATGTTTCATAGCGAGTAAAATGATTGGCTAAAAATAGTATTGGCCCTTTTTTAGGTACTTCGCCAGTCGTTGTAATAGTAACACCACTTATTTTTTTTATCAAGTATATAACAATTGATGAGAGATATAGTATAAATTTTATCATTTGAAATATTCCTCATTTGTAAATGAGTCAACTGCAACAATACCCTCCTGTAATTTTCTTGCATGCCTTATGCGAGCTTTTTCATCTTCATTAAGAGAACTATTTGTGTATTTTTTTTCTTTTACAAATGCTTCTTTTGCGTTTTGCATCGCCTCGGCTGCATGAAATAATTCTGTAACCCGCACTCCATGATAAATATTTGAACATACCCTGTCTCTAAAACTTTTCTTATTACTCATTTGCCTTGCTATTATATGCAAATCTACATCTTTAATACCACTGCTAAATGGATTTAATCTTGAGCAAAATCCTGCAAGCTTAAATATAAATCCTAAAAAGCCTGTTGATAAATTTTCATAAATACCTACAAATGCTTCATCAATTTTATAAAACCCATCTTCCATGGCAACACGAAGCAATACCTCATCATCTTTTATTGAGCCATCTTCTTTAAATCGTTTTAAGGTTGCACTCATCATATACATTTGAGAAAGAATATCTCCAAAACGGCCTGAAATGGATTCTCTCTTTTTTAATCCAGAGCCCATAAGACCCAAAGCAATATCACTTATAAATGCAAATTTAGCAGATGCCCAAGCAAGTTTTTGCTCATATCTAGAACTTGCATCCTGAAATGTTGAACGATGGAGGTGGCCTCTACTTATTCCTAAAGCACATGCATAGAAACCATTACGAAAAATATGTTCTACATGTAGAAACAAATATTTGTCAAAACTTGTTATATCTCCATTTTGTAATGCCTGTATTTCTTTAAAAGCATAAGGATGACAGCGAATCATTCCTTGACCAAATTGTATAAGTGTTCTCGTCATGATGTTTGCACCCTCAACCGTAATGGCAATAGGTGCACCAAAATAGACATGTGCAAGTAAATTTTTAGGGCCTCTAATAATTGCAGCACCTCCTTGAATATCCATAGCATCTAAAATATTTTTACGAAATTTTTCTGTACTTTGGTATTTCATAATAGCGTTTGCCACTGCAGGCTTTGCACCATTATCTATTGCACCCAGAGTAAATGTTTTTGCAGAATCTAGCAGATATGTTTGTGCACTCAAACGCCCTATTACCTCGGCAATTCCTTCAAATTTTCCAATTTCAAGCCCAAACTGATAACGAACAACACTATAGGTCGCTGCTACGTAACTCGCGAGTTTACTTCCTCCAGAGCTTGTTGAAGGTAACGAGATTCCTCTGCCGACAGCAAGAGATTCCATAAGCATTTCCCAACCTTTTCCAATACCATTGCTACCGCCAATAATATCATCTATTGTGATAACAACATCCTTTCCGCTAAGCGGTGCATTTACAAAAGGCACATTTAAAGGGTCATGTCGTCTACTCTGATCTATGCCGTCTATTGCAGCATTTACCAAAGCACATGTAATACCAAGATTTTCTCCTTTATTTAAATAATTTTGAGGATCTTTAAGTACAAAAGCCAGACCTATTACTGTTGCAATAGAGCCCAAAGTAATGTACCTTTTTTCAAACTGTAATTTAATTTTATAGTGACCCTCTTTATCTTTAAAAAGCTCACCATAAGCACTAATCGAAGCGGCATCACTTCCAGCTTCAGGTTCTGTCAGTGCAAAACATGGTATATCTCGTCCATCTGCTAAACGTGGTAGGTAGTATGCTCTTTGTTCTTGGAGTCCATAATGGAGTAACAATTCCGCAGGCCCTAAAGAATTTGGCACCATTACCGTAATTGCAAGTACCTGTGAACAAGTTGCCAATTTTTCTACAACACAACTATGTCCATAAGCACTAAATCCTAAACCACCATACTTTTTTGGAATAATCATTCCAAAAAAATGTTTTTCTTTAAGATACTTCCATACTTCTTCTGGTAAATCTCTCTTTTTAAAAACCTCCCAATCACTTGTCATACTACATACTGTTTCAACTTCATTATCTAAAAAGTGTTGTTCTTCTTCACTGAGTTTTGGATATTTATACTCAAAAAAGATCTTCTTAAAATCAGGTTTTCCACTAAATAAATCACCTTCCATCCACACATCACCTGCTCGTAAAGCTACCTTTTCTGTTTCAGAAATCGAAGGAAGTAAGCCTTTTGCTTTTAGAAAATAAAACAAAGGTTTTGTTACATAGTTTACCCGTATCGTTTTAAAAAAACTCATAATGCACCTCCATAAAAAGAACTGTCTTTTTGTGCCATATCCTCAAGTAACTTCGAAGGCTTAAATCGCTCACCATATACACTATATAACTGTTGCAATGATGTCACCACATGTTTAATGCCCAAGCTATCTGCATATTTCATCAAGCCACCTCGAAAAGCAGGAAAACCAGTACCCATAACCATCGCCATATCTAAATATCTTGCATTATGGACAACATTTTCTTCTAAACATCTTGATGCTTCATTTATCATAATCAAGATTGCACGTTCAACAATGATTTGCTTATCTAGGGCACTACTCTCTTTTTGAAAAGCATAGATACCTTCATTTGGAATATGTTCTTGATTATCATAAACATAAAAACCTTTTTTCGTTTTTTTACCGAGCCAGTTTTTTGTCAACATTTTTTGCATCATATCTGATGGAATCATTCTCTCTCCATAAGCTTTATACAATATGTCAGAAACACTTGCACCAACATCTATGCCTACTGTATCTAAAAGTTCAAAAGGACCCATCGGCATCCCAAAAAGAAGTAATTCTTCATCAATCAGGGTAATATCTAAGCCCTCCTCAAACATTAATACGGCTTCTTTTATATAAGGTAAAAGCACTCGATTTACCAAAAATCCGGGAGAATCTTTGATTTTAATAGGAGTTTTCCCGAGTTCTTTTGCTAAACTCACTACAGTAGAAATCGTCTGTTCATCTGTTTTTTCTCCCGCAATAATCTCCACCAAAGGCATTTTATTCACAGGATTAAAAAAATGCATGCCTATAAATCTATGAGGGTACTGTAATGTTTTAGCCAAAGCACTTATAGAAATTGATGATGTATTACTCGCAATTACAGCATCTTGCGACAGGACTTTTTCAAATGCTTCATACACTTCTTGTTTCATTAATATATCTTCATTTACAGCTTCGAGTAAAAATTCTGTATTTTTAAAACCAATATATTCTCGATGAAAGCTTACTCTGTCCATTTTCAAACCAACTTCTCTTGTATCTAAACGATGTCGTTTCATGATTGCAGTATATATTTTTCGTATATTTTTTATCGCCTTTGCGGCACTCTCATAACTACGCACTTTTAAACGTACATCCATATCATGATAATTCATCAGCCAAGCAATTCCACTTCCCATAGTTCCGGTGCCTACTACAGCCGTATACATAATTTTTTTAGGCTTGCTTGTACTAAATGTATCATGCTTTAATTCTTCTGCAATTAAAAAAAGTTCTATAAGATTTTTACTTACAGGGCTCATAACAAGTTTTATTTCAGCTTCTCTCTCTATTCTAAGGCCCTCTTCCAATGGTTTTGAAAAACTTTTTTGCATAACATCAATAACAGTTAGAGGTGCAGGATAATTTCCTTTCGTTTTTTGAAGAATCTTTTTTTTCGCAAATTTTCCTATCATCTCTCGAACAAATGATAGATTTTCATACCAAGCAATATTTTGTGCTTGTTTAGTGATTCTTTTAGGCAATGAGCCTTCTAAAATAAGCTTAATATATTCCTCTTTTTTGAAATCCAAATAACCTTTTGGAACACATGCATCCACTAAACCAAGATACAAAGCTTTTTCTCCTTTAAGAAGTTTTGCTCCTACAATAAGTTCAATTGCTTTTGCATATCCTACCAGAGGAGAAAGCCTCTGGGTGCCTCCAAATCCGGGTAAAATACCAAGATTTACTTCGGGAAATCCAATGCGTGTATGTTCTTGGGAAGTAGCTATTCGATAACTACAAGCAAGTGCCAATTCAAGTCCGCCACCAAAGCACATTCCATCAATAAGTGCGATAACAGGAAAAGTCAATTTTTCAAGTTTATTAAATAAATTTTGCCCTTTTTGAATAAAAGCATTCACTTCATTTTCATTCTTGGCAGTTTTTATTTCATGAATATCTGCTCCAGCTATAAAAATACCATCTTTTGCACTTTGTATAAATAAGGCCTTTAGATTTGTTTCTGTTTGTAAATGCTCAAGAAATACATTTAACTCATCCATAGTCTCATTTGAAAAAACATTTGCACTACTGTTTGGAGTATCAAAGAGTAATGTACCTATACCATCTTCATCCTCTGTATATTGAAAATATTTCATTATTCCGCCTCCAATAGTAATGCTACACCTTGTCCACCGCCAATACATAAAGTAGCTAATGCTTTTTGCAAACCACGATTTCTTAGTTCGTGCAAAAGTGTAATAACAAGGCGAGTACCGGTCATCCCAACAGGATGTCCAAAGGCAATTGCTCCACCATTAACATTTAATATATCTGGATTAATATCGCCTACTGCCGTAGTATCACCAAAATGTGTTTTTGCAAATATTTTTGATGAAAATGCTTTTTGACAAGCAATTACCTGTGCCGCAAAAGCCTCATTGATTTCTATTAAATCAATATCTTTCATACTCAGTCCTGTTTTTGCAAATAATTCATGTGTTGCAAAAACAGGGCCTAGTCCCATCCGTTTTGGATCCAAACCCATATAACTGTATTCACTAAGATAACCAAGAGGAGTATACCCTCTCTTTTTTGCCTCACTTTCACTCATTAATAAAACTGCTGCTGCCGCATCTGTTATTTGTGAAGAATTGCCTGCCGTTACTGTTCCATTTTTTTTATCAAAAAATGGTCGTAGACGTCCAAGTTTTTGCAGGGTTAAACCTTCTCTAATTCCATCATCATAATCAAGATATTTTCCATCAACTTCATCATATATAACCGCAGTACTTTCTTGTTCAAACCTACCCGCTTTTTTTGCTTTAAGTGCCTTATCATAGCTATTGAGTGCATATATATCCTGCTCTAATCGACTGATACCAAAATCTCTTGCCAAAATTTCTGCAGTTGAACCCATAATAAGACCACTAACAGGATCCGTTAATCCAGACATCAAACCAATAATAGGCTTCAAATCTGTAGGACGAAATCCAAGAATTGTACGTAATTTGTCAAATGTTTTTTTTGATTTTGCAAACCGCTCAAAAAGGGCTGTCATTTTTCTACTGTAGAGGAAAGGTATATTACTCATAGACTCAACGCCTCCGCAAAGGTATATTTTACCTTCTTTGGCGTGTATTCTTGATGCTGCAGTTGTAATGGACTCCATCCCTGATGCACAGTTTCTATGTACTGTCATAGCAGGAGTGGCCTCCGGAAATCCGGCACGAAGGGCAATCACTCTCGCAATATTTGTCGCATGCACAGGCTGAACAACATTGCCTATGATAACTTCATTTACATCAGTAAAATCTACCTCACTACGAAGCATAAGCTCCCTAACAAGTCGACTACCCAAGGTGTCAGCTGGAATATCTTGAAATTTTCCACCAGCCTTTGCCATAGGCGTCCTCAGTCCAGATACTATTGCTATTCGTTCTGCTTTCATGAAGATACTCCCACTTACGAGATTTACATTAAAACAGTATAACTACCTTGTGTGTATTAATTGTGTAATTTTTTTATTTTCATAAATTGTATATTATATTAAAATTATTAAATATTTAAAACTCCAATAGTTGCAATACTTCGTAAGCGACCTCTTCATAAGGATGCACCTCTTTGAGTCTCTTGATAGCTTTTGCTATAAGTTCTTCTTCACAAAGCATTTCTACCTTGTATTCGTCTACTATTTCCATTTTACCAATCTCACCAATTGCAGGATGTGCATTTGCTACAGGTTTAAATTGTCCCTTGCCTAACGTTTCCCAAGAACAACATTCATAATTAGAATACTTTCCAACTCCTATATCAAAAAGGGCTTGTTTAGTTATTTCTTTAGCTGCGACAGGAACATAATAATTTAGTTTAAGCATTTTTAGCTCGATTCAGTCTTTTTTTATTAAGTTTAGATTCACCATCAATTTCAATTTTAAAAACCAAACCATCTTTTAAGATTTCTAAGATTGCACATACCGTTTTCAGATTATTTTTATCTATACTAAGCGTAATTTTATGCATAAGACTCCAATATTTTTTTATAATTATACTCTACATAGTGAAATTTATTTAGTGCATAGATCTAAATGATTTTTATCACGAAAGAATAATTATTTTTTTAAACTTACAAAAGCTTGTATACTCGTTGTGCATGAATTTAGAAGAGATTTATGTTTGAAAGTGGCTCCGGATACTGGATTCGAACCAGCGACCAAGTGATTAACAGTCGGTTAAAACCATATTATTATACTTTCTTAAATGTAATCAAATCCCTAAAACAAGGAGTTTTTAAAAACTTTTCATTTATCAAATCTTATCATCTTTTTGCAAAAAGAACAATCTTGCACGGACTTTCCAAGGACTTAACTCGTTTTAAAAAGATCTTTTTAAAGATGATAATATAAAATCAGGTGCCTCGCTCGCTAAAGACAGATACTCATCAATTGGTTCAATCAAATCCATTGCAGTTTTATATTTTTGCATATTTATTGATTCTAAAGCAGTTTGAAAAATTTGTAAATCTTCTGTTGTTACTCTTTCATTTTTCAAAAGGTTACGGATTATATTTTCATCGTTTTGTATTGCTACAGCAATATCAAATATATCACGAGCTTTATTATCTTTTTTTCTAAAAACAATTTTCTTCGCCAAAATATCTTCAATAGACTCTAT
>JALUXS010000086.1 GCA_027013185.1 Sulfurimonas sp. | reverse complement strand
GCTTGATGCAGAATGTATGGATGTAAAAGATGTGGATGCCAAATTTGATGCTATTGTCAGTATATTTGACGTGCTTAATTTTATGGATAAAATAACGCTGCTCTCTTTTTTAGAGACAATAGCAGAGAAACTCAATGATAACGGTATATTTATAGCAGATATAAATACACTATATGGATTCAGTGATGTTGCCGAAGGAACTATGAGCAGTGAAAATGAAAATGAGTTCTTAAGTGTAGATGCCCTCTTTGAAAACAATGAATTACATACCAAGTTCACACTATTTGAAAAAGAAGTAAACGGCCGTTATGTAAAATATCAAGATACAATTGTGCAGTATTTTCATAAGATACAAATATTTCAAAAACTTTCAGGTCTCAAACTTGTAGAAAAACAAACTTTTTCACTCTATGACAGTGAAGATAAGACGCTTTTAATCTTTAAAAGACGATAATTAAAATGTAGCCAGAGATGACTATAAATAAACAGAGGAAAAAGAATGAGTAAACATAAAACAAAATTGAGTAAAATATTTGAGCATCCAATGTCTGGAAATATTGATAGTAAAAAGTTACTTGCTGCATTAGAGCATTATGGTGCAGAGGTTGATTTAAATAAAGAACATCGTGCTCTCATTCATTTAAATGGTAAAGAGCATTCAATGACACTTTCACACAGACCAGAGTTATCAAAAGATGCTATAGTAAAGCTTCGTCATTTTTTAGAAGAAGTCGGTCTTACAGCAGAAAAGTTGTAGTATTTAAAATACTATGGCTTCATAAGTATATAGCGTTGCATCTTTGCAGTGCTCGGGTGAAATTCCCGCTTTTTCTTCGCAGCAACTTTTTATAAATTCTTCTTTGTCCCATTTCATATCAGTAGCAACCTGTGGAAGATATGTACCATTTTTTGAACCATATTCTATGTAAATTCCATGTTTACCTACAATGATATCATCGCTCGAATTAACTTTTTTTCTCGGTGTTAAAACAGAAATTTCTATATCTATATTTTTAAGTTCTTCTTTTGTTATGGGGTGAAAACGTGTATCGTAACGTGAAGCAGAAATAGCCATTTCAATTATTATTTGATAGAGTGGTTCAGCAGGTTCAAATCTCCCTATGCAACCTCGTAACATGCCATTTTCTTTTAAAGTGACAAAGGCTCCAAGAGGGAGTTTAAACTTATCAGGTACTTTAGTTACATCAAGTGTTATTTTTTGATTATTGTTCACTGCTTCATAGAGTGATGCTTTTGCTATCTCTTTTAAAGCAGATTTTTCTTCATGTGTAAGGTTAAAGTCATTTTTTTGCATGTTGTTACTCCTAATTGTATGAATTAGGAGTAATTATACAGCGGAGTGACTGAAGTTAGTTTAAGTTAGGTTTAGGAGTTTTACTTGTTGATGCAGGTAACATAGGCATTCTTAAGTATGGTTTTTTCCCTGTTAAAGAGCCAAAAAAGTCTTTAATAGATTCTGCTTGTTTATCGCTGACTTTCATACCAAGCTGAATACGTCCCATCTCTTTGATAGCATCTTTTAAATTCCAAATCATACCGTTGTGAAAATATGGGGCAGTCTGCGTGATGTTTCTGAGTGTAGGAACTTTGACCATACCATTTTTATTTCCTTTAAAATCACCCACATTCATATATTTATATGTTGCTGCAACATTGATAACATTCATTTCTCCACCGAGCGCAACACCGTTATGACAACTTGCACAACCAATTTGTATAAAAGTTTTTAAACCTTTTTTCTGTTTTGGTGTAAGTGCCTCTTTATAACCATTTAAAAATGCATCATAAGGTGCCGGTGTTACTAAAATTCGCTCAAAGTTGGCGATAGTGTCTGTAATTTTACTAAAGGTGATTTTTACGTTCTCACCATAGGCTTTTTTAAACTCTTTGACATATTCCGGCATAGATGTTACAACATCGACAATATGTTGCTTTGTAGCAGCCATTTCAGGATGAGCCAGTGTTGGTCCTTGTGCTTGTGCTTCTAAATCTTTTGCCCGTCCATCCCAAAATTGTGAGCCAAAAAATACAGCATTATAAACAGTCGGTGCATTTAAATGATGAGGATTATGTCTCCACATATGACCTGTTGAAGGTCCTACTCCATCATCTCCACCTTCCATTAAATTATGACAAGTATTACATGAAATAAGTCCACTTCTTGAAAGACGAGGATCCATATAAAGTTTTTCACCAAGTTTTACTTTTGCTTTTGTTATAGGATTTTTAGGGTTATCTATAAGTTTTAAAAGTTGTGTTTGTGAGCTTGGAATGGGAGTAAGTCCCACATTTTTTGCATCTTGAATAAGTGAGCCAGCCATAAGCGACGCTGTTGTGAGTGTAATTGCTACGATTTTTTTCATTGTACCATCCTTCTATGAAGAAATTGTAGCAGAAAGTTTCTTAAAGGAAAATAATTATCCTTTATCTATTTGTTAGGTCTATTGCAGATTGTACAGCATTTACATAACTAAGTGTTTTAGCTTTTCCTTTGTACGCTATATCAAAAGCAGTTCCATGATCCACAGAAGTCCGTATAATAGGTAAATTGAGTGAAATATTTACACTTTCATCAAAGTAAAGTGCCTTAAGCGGTGCTAATCCTTGGTCATGATACATGGCAACAAAATAGTTGTAATTGTTTCGAAAATGGGGTGAAAAGGCAACATCGGGTACTATTGGACCTACAAACTGCTCAAAGCCTATCTTTTTATTGGCACTTTTAATCGCTTTGGTAATAATAAGTTCTTCTTGCCCTAAAACACCATTATCTCCGGCATGTGGATTGAGCCCAAGTACCGCTATGGACGCTTTAGCAATTGAATGATGCATATCTAAAAAAAACTGTTTAAGCTTTTTGTATTGTATACTTTTAGCGACCTCTTTAAGTGGAATATGCTCTGTAAAAAGGGCTACATACATTTTTTGACAGCCGAGCATCATAATGGCTTCTTTGTTAAAATGTTTACGAAGCAAATCAGTATGCCCTTTGTACTCAAGTCCGGCTTTCATCCAAGCTTCTTTATGTATGGGGAGTGTGACAACAGCTTGAGCTTTTTGTGTTTCACAGAGTGCAACTGCAGACATAAAAGAGTCATAAGCATATAAACCGCTTTGTACATCAACTTGCCCAGCTTTTATCTGAAAATCTCCAGCTACTTCATGAAGAGTAAAGTCCTCTGGAATAGTTACATGTAAAAGCGTTGTAGCTTGTAAGAGCATTGTTTTATTAATGCAGTACACAGGCTTACAAAATGTGCTAATCTCTTTATGTGCTTTGAGTGCTATTTCCAAACCTACACCATTCAAATCACCGATACTTACGGCTATAGTCGGCTTATTCATCGGCTTGTAATCCTCTTCATCTCTTTGACAGCCTCAGCTAAACCTGTAAAAACACTTCGTGCTATGATACTTTGCCCTATATTGAGCTCTGTTATTTCATTTATTTTCATCATTTCATGCACGTTATGATAATTTAAACCATGTCCTGCAGCTACTTGTAAGCCCAGTTTATTGGCATATTGTGCAGAAAGTTTTATCTGTTGTATGGCTTCTTCTAATTTGTTACTAAGTTCGTGACGCGGAAATTCCAGTTCTTTTACCGAGTGGTTTGAGTATGGCAGTGAAGAGTTCAGCATAGCAAAAAGGTTAGCAAAGAGACCAGTATGCAATTCTACCATCTCGGCACCCAATTTCTTCGATTGTTCCATTGCCTCGATGCTAGGGTCAACAAAGAGAGAAACGGGAATAGTAGAATCATGCAGTTGCTCGATGGCATAGGCTATTTCATTTTCATAGCTAAAAACATCCAGCCCGCCTTCTGTAGTGACTTCTTCTCTTTTTTCAGGAACTAAAGTAGCACGATGGGGTTTGAATGAACTTACAATATCTAATATCTCTTTATTGATGGAACACTCTAAATTGACAGGAACTTTTGAAAATTGTAAAATATTTTTGACATCACTGTCTTGAATATGTCTTCTGTCTTCTCGTAAATGTATGGTAATTTGTTCGGCTCCATTTTCACAGGCCGTATACAGTGCTTGTAGAATATCGGGGTCATTTACTTGTCTTGCTTCTCTTAAAACCGCCACATGGTCTATATTTACACCTAATTTTATTTCTTTCATTGTTTTGACTCTTTTATTGATGTATAAAATTCAAGATACTGCTCTTGTAAATTTTCACAATGAATAATATCTCCAACATGAACTTCTACAGTGTAAGTATCTTTATAAGGTGCACTTTTAAAGACCTGTTCAAGCTTATCATTAATATAAACAGGAACAATATCTAGATTATTCGCTTTAGCAATTTTAGCAGCACCACTCTGGAGTTCTTTGACTCCTTCACCACTAAATCTTTCCCCTTCGGGGAAGATATATATATTTAAATCATCAACTTTTGCTAATGTTTTTTTTATTTTTTTAAAAAATGTAAGAAGTCCTCTTTTATTTTCTAAATCTACAGAAACACAACCGCTGTATTGAAAAAATTTTCCATAAATCGGATCATCAAAAAGTTCTTGTTTTGCTATCCATGTACCACTCTTATTTTGTCTGGAAAATATATTTTCCATTACAAGTATATCAAGCAGAGAACGGTGATTGATGGCATAAAGAATTTTGTCTTTTTTTGGAAGTTCACCTATAACTTTAATCTTAATATTTAAAAAATCAAGTACTTTGTTTGAATACGCTTGTCTTGCCTTGGAAAGTTCTTGATAGGCATATTTTTGGGTAATAAATGGATGAAAATATGTTTGTCTGAAAATCTTTATATATTTGTAACCCAACTCAATCATAAATAAATATTTACCTAAGTTTTTTAGCATGAATCCCTCTCGTATTAAAGAAAGGATTATAGCCAAAAATATTTAACTAATTTACAATGCCTATATATTTTTTTTCAGACTCATTTCTGTTTCCATAAGTTTTATTTCATCATTGGCAAAAATACGAATAGTATCATCTGCTAGTAATTTCTTTTGAGAAATTTTTTCGGGATAATCAAAATGGTTGAGAATATGTTTAATTGTATTTATACGAGCTTTTTTCTTGTTGTCTGAACGAATAACAGTCCATGGTGCATAGTCTGTATGTGAGGCTAAAAGCATAGAATATTTTGCTATTGTGTATTTATCCCATAAATCTTGGGATTTTTCATCAACAGGAGAAAGTTTGTACTGCTTTAAAGGGTCTATTTTTCGTTTTTCAAAACGTTTTTGCTGCTCTTTTTTAGAGACTGAAAAATAAAACTTAAATATTTTGATATCGGAGTTAATCAACATTTTTTCAAACTCCGGTACTTCATGTAAAAATTCTTTGTGCTCTTCTTGCGTACAAAATCCCATGACTGGTTCGACGCCGGCACGGTTATAATAACTTCTGTCAAAAAGTACAATTTCACCTGCTGCAGGTAGATGCTGCACATAGCGTTGAAAATACCACTGTGTCGTCTCTTTATCGCTTGGTTTGTCAAGTGCGACAACTCTCGCACCACGAGGGTTAAGATGCTCTGTAATTCTTTTAATAGTACCACCTTTTCCAGCAGCATCACGACCTTCAAAAATCATTAATACCTTTTGTCCGGTATCTTTTATGTGATTTTGCATCTTTAGTAACTCTATTTGTAAATCTTGAAGCTCACTCTCGTACTGCAGTACTTCTTCTTTAACCCAGACAGCAACACGCTTTTTATATGAGTCTTTTCCTCTTTTTTCATCTTGATTTTTCTTATTTTTCTTTCTTCTCTCCTCATGAACAATCTCTTCTAGCTCTGAACCTTCACTTACTTCATCATCTAAAATATCTCTTTCATGTCCCATTTTTTATCCTTTAATGTAATGATTTTTCAATCAATGTATCAATATGATTTAACTCATGTGTATGTGCAAAGCAACTTGTATTGCCACAAATCATAAAGCCGTCATCTTCACTTTTTTTCAACTCTATAAAGGGATACTTTATTTTTGTAAGTGCATATGCATGACTATTTATGTTTTGTTCACTGGTTTTTATAATTCTATCTTCTTTTACATATCTAAGTGCTTGAGTGAGCATATATGGGTAGTAAATTGGTTTTCTTCCTAATTCATAAGAATTATATTCCATCGTTTTAAAGGCAAAATGTTTGTACTTTTCATCTTCAAGGAGTGTACTTATTGTTAAAAGAGCATCAATCATTATACTTACTGAACTTGTATATGTAGTATCGCTAATTTCTGCCTTTATAGCAAATTCGCCACTGCTAAAGTTCCATAAACCCTCTTTGTAAAATTTTTCTAAGGCTTTATTTATAAATCGTTGTGCATGGATGAGATAGAGTTCTTCTTGTGTATATTTAAAGGCTGTGAGCAGAGCTTGAGAGAGAAATGCATAATCTTCTAAAAATGCTTCTACTTTCGGTTTTTTTCCAATGAGTGTTGTATGATAAAGTGTGCCGTCAATAAAAAGTGTTTCAAGAAGTTTATCAAGACTTTTTATCGCTTTTTCTTTATAACTATTATCAACAGCTCCAAGTTGAAAAAGAGCATGAATCATCATGGCAGACCAAGACGTTTGTACTTTTTTATCTATAAACGGGTAAGTTCTTTTTTGTCTTATTTTTTGCAAAAGTGCTTTTATATTGGTATACCACTGTGGAATTTCATTTTCAAAGCGAATAATACTTTTACCCTCAAAATTGCCGTAATGTGTTACGCTCATTTGCTCGCACATCTCTTTTGCATTGTCATATCCATTTTCTATAAGGGTCGTATAAACTTCTTCATAACTGTAAACAAAGTAATTTCCCTCGCCTCCATCGCTGTCTGCATCACTTGCAGAGTAAAAAAGTTCATCTTCACTCATAAAGTTGTACCAAAAATTTGCTATTTCTTTTGCAGTAGTAAGATATTTTTCATCATTATTTATAATGTAGGCTTGGGTATATGTGCCACAGAGTAGGGCATTGTCATATAGCATTTTTTCAAAGTGAGGAACAAGCCATTTTTCATCTACAGAGTATCTACAAAAACCACCGTCAACAAGGTCATACATACCTCCTTTCATCATATTACTCAGTGTATTTTCAACCATAGCTTTTGCACTTACATCATCATAGAGCCTTTGTATAACCATCAGTGCATTGAGTGTTGCAGTATGTGGAAATTTTGGTTTATTTGAAAAACCACCATTTCTAGTGTCATAATTATTTTTTGCTTGTAAAAGAAAATTTTTGTAAAAATCCTCTTTTAAAACAGTAGCCTCTTTTGGATGCTCAGTATGTTGTAAAAAACCTTCTATTTCATCTGCATTCTCAAAAAGTTTTGTATCCATCTCTTTTACTTTTTTTGCTATAAGACGCGTGAGTTCTATAAAACCCATACCTTCAATACTTCCAGAATGAGATTGGGGAGGAATATACGTTCCTGCAAAAAACGGTTTATTTTGTGGCGTACAAAAAATAGATGTCGGCCATCCTCCTGCGCGACGATTTAGAAGCATATGCACTTCTTGATAATATTTGTCAATGTCTGGGCGTTCTTCTCTATCAACTTTTATACAAATAAAATTTTCATTTAAGATTTCTGCACACTCTTTATTTTCAAACACTGTCTCTTCCATGACATGACACCAATGGCATGAAGAATACCCAATACTTATAAAAATGGCTTTATTCTCTTTTTCTGCTTTTGAAAAAGCTTCATCGCACCAAGGCCACCAGTCTACAGGATTTTCTTTGTGTTGCTGTAAGTAAGGTGAATCTTCGTTTGCTAATCTATTTGACATATAGTTCCCTTATGAAAGTAGTGATTTTTTATTAGAATATGAAAAATACTCTAATTTTATGCTTAAATTATCAAATAGAATAAAAGTAAAATTTTATTTTTATTCTATTCAAACATGATATAATAGTAAATAATTTAATTTATTGAGTAGTATATGAAAAAAATATATATAGCCGGACCGGATGTATTTGAACCTGATTCCATAGCCAGAGGGAAGAGTCTCGTTGCATTGTGCAAGAAATATGACTATGAGGGTTTGTACCCGCTTGATAATGTTGTTGATTTTTCTCAAGGTAAACAAAAAATAGCACAAGATATATTTGATGCTAATGCCCGAATGATAGAAAAAGCAGATGTTGTAATAGCAAATTTAAATGCCTTTCGTGGTAAAGAAGCTGATAGCGGCACTGTTTGGGAATGCGGTTTTGCTTATGGACTCGGTAAAAAAGTATATGCTTATATGTCCGATACGAAAGATTATATTGATACTTTTGAGAAGAATGAAAAGTTTGAAAGAGATGGTTACTTTTGTGATAGTAATGAAAGACTTATAGAAGACTTTGATCATCCTATTAACCTTATGCTGGCTTGTTCTATCAAAATTGTTCAAGGTGATTTTGAAGATGTGTTAAAGAAAATTAGAGAAGAATAATGAAATTTTTTGCCCTTATTCTCATTTTATTGCTAAGTAGTTTACAAGCAGATGCTTCTTTAGAAAAAGTATCTTTGCAGTTACATTGGAAATATCAGTTCGAGTTCGCGGGATTCATTGCAGCAAAAGAAAAAGGATTTTATCGTGATGCAGGGCTTGATGTTACGCTAAAAGAGTACCAAACAGGTATGGATGTTATGAATGAAGTTTTATCAGGAAGATCACAATTTGGTGTATATAACTCTTCTACACTATTAGAGTATCTTCAAGGAAAACCTATAGTTCTTATAGCTTCTTTTTTTAAACGATCTGCTCTTGTTTTGATAACACAAAAAAATATTCATTCTCCAAAAGATTTAATTGGTAAAAAAGTTATGTCTTCAACAAAAAGTGATTTTATTCTTAATTTTAAACCTTATTTTGATGGATATGGTGTTAATCTCAATGATATAAAATTCGTTAAAGAAAGTTATAACGTTGATGATTTTGCCACAAAAAAAATAGATGCAATGACTGCTTTTATTTCTGATCAGCCATATAAATTAGATAAACTTGGTGTCAAATATAATATATTAGACCCCTCAAACGATAACTTATTTGTATTGCAAGAAGAACTTTTCACTTCAAAAAATGAGATTAAGAAGCATCCAAAAACAGTTGTTGCTTTTAAAAAAGCCTCCATAAGGGGTTGGCAATATGCTTTGAAACATAAAGCAGAATTAGCTAAAATTATTCATAATAAATATGCTCCACATATTCCAGTAAAGACACTTATGTATGAAGCAAAAGCAATTGATAAACTTATATTGCCACAAGCATATGATATTGGTTCAATTAATCGTAGTTTTCTCAATAAACAAATGATGCTTTTTCAAGAAAATTTTCATCTTAGAAACACAAAATTATTAGATAATTTTATTTTTAGAGAAA